>NZ_JBEXSI010000033.1:0-86213 GCF_040613515.1 Streptomyces sp. NPDC006261 | reverse complement strand
GGAGCCGGGGAGCGCCGAGGAGATCGAGACCTTCTGCTCCACGACGTACGGCGTCACCTTCCCGCTCCTGGAGAAGATCGAGGTCAATGGGGCGGCCCCCTTGCGTGTGTACGTCAGCGGATCGGCATACCCGACAGTGTCCGGGCGATCACCAGGCGCTGGATCTCGCTGGTGCCCTCGAAGATGGTGTAGATCGCTGCGTCCCGGTGCATCCGCTCCACCGGGTACTCCCGGGTGAAGCCGTTGCCGCCGAGGATCTGGATCGCCTGCGCGGTGACCTTCTTCGCGGTCTCGCTGGCGTAGAGCTTCGACATGGAGCCCTCCGCCGACGTGAAGGGCTTCCCGGTGGTCGCCATCCAGGAGGCGCGCCAGACCAGCAGCCGGGCCGCGTCGATCTGAGTACGCATGTCGGCGAGCTGGAAGGCGATGCCCTGGTTGTCGATGATCGGGCGGCCGAACTGGCTGCGCGTCTTCGCGTAGTCGAGGGCCACCTCGTACGCCGCTCGGGCGGTGCCCACGGCCATGGCGCCGACGGCCGGGCGGGAGGCCTCGAAGGTGGCCATCGCCGCGTTCTTGACGCGCTCGCCGCCCGACCTGGCGCGCTCCCGGGCGCGGGCGAGCCGCTCGTCGAGCTTCTCCTTGCCGCCCAGCAGGCAGTGGCCGGGGACGCGGACGTCCTCCAGGACCACCTCGGCGGTGTGCGAGGCACGGATGCCGTGCTTCTTGAACTTCTGGCCCTGGGAGAGGCCGGGGGTGTCCGGCGGCACGATGAAGGAGGCGTGGCCCTTGGAGCCGAGGTCCGCGTCGACGACGGCGACCACCACGTGGACGTTGGCTATGCCGCCGTTGGTCGCCCAGGTCTTTGTCCCGTTGAGAACCCACTCGTCCTTGGCCGCGTCGTAGACCGCGCGCGTGCGCATCGCGGCGACGTCGGATCCGGCGTCGGGTTCGGAGGAGCAGAAGGCGGCGACCTTCACGTCGTTCGCGTCGCCGTACATCTGCGGGATCCAGGTGCCGATCTGCTCCTCGGTACCGTTGGCGAGGACGCCGACGGCCGCCAGGCCCGTGCCGACGATGGAGAGGGCGATACCCGCGTCACCCCAGAAGAGCTCTTCCATGGCCATGGGGATGCCGAGCCCCGTAGGGTCGAAGAACTGCTGGGCGTAGAAATCGAGGGAGTAGATGCCGACCTTGGCCGCCTCCTGGATGACGGGCCAGGGCGTTTCCTCGCGCTCGTCCCACTCAGAGGCCGCGGGGCGGATCACATCCGCCGCGAAGCCGTGAAGCCAGTCACGGACCTGCTTCTGGTCGTCGTTGAGATCGAGCGTGAACTCGGCCATGTTCCCCTCCATGCATTGCCGTGAGAAGCATGCGTTACTTGCGGTAACCGCAGTCTGTTACCGGACAGTAGCCGCTGTCAACCGCCCCGGAGCTGATCGACAAGGGCGCAGGGCGTGGTGTTACGTTGCGCAGGCGCGAAGAAGCAGACGTGAAGAAACAGCATGGCCAGGGGTGGGAGAGACGACATGGAGACCACACGCGGCGCCGAGCGACAGCGGACCGCGGCCGAGGCCCGTCGCCGCGAACTGCTCGAAGCAGCGGACCGGGTGGTGCTCAGGGACGGCCCGCAGGCGTCGATGAACGCGATCGCCGCCGAGGCCGGGATCACCAAGCCCATCCTCTACCGCCACTTCGGCGACAAGGGCGGCCTCTACCGCGCGCTGGCCAAGCGCCATACCGACGCCCTTCTGAGCGCCCTGCGCGCGGCCCTGGACGCCCCCGCCGAGCGACGGGCGCGGGTCGAGGCCACGCTCGACACCTATCTCGCGGCGATCGAGGCCCGCCCGCAGGTCTACCGCTTCCTGATGCATCCGTCCGACGACTCCGCCACCTCCGCGGAGGCCGCCCTCTCCGCCGAGCAGGGCTTCGACGTCGGCCGCCACTCCGCCCCGCTGCTGCGCCGCCTCGGCGAGGAGCTGGGGCAGGTGATCGTCGAGCGCGTGGACCTGGGGCCGGACGGCGAGCAGATGGCGCGCATCTGGGGCCACGGCATCGTCGGCATGATGCACGCGGCGGGCGACTGGTGGCTCGCCGACCGGCCCTGCTCCCGCGAGCGGCTGGTGCGCAGCCTCGCCGACCTGCTGTGGGGGCGGTTGGCGGAGGCGGGCGACCGCGACGTCAAGGGCGGCCCGGGGTTCTAGGCCCCGTCCTCGCGGGCCCACGGCGCCCGGCGCGCCGCCCGCAGCGCCCGGGACCGCCGCAGGCCGGTCAGCCGGTCGGTGTAGACCATGCCCTGCAGGTGGTCGCACTCGTGCTGGAGGCACCGGGCGAACCACCCCGTTCCCGCGATCCGCACCGGCTCACCCGTCATCGTGAAGCCCTCGACCACCGCGTGGTCGAAGCGTTCCGTGCCCGCTTCCAGACCCGGAAGTGACAGACAGCCCTCCGGTCCGCGTACGGTGAGTCCGTCCGCCTCGACCAGTTCGGGGTTGACGACGTGTCCCAGATGACGGACGTCGTCGTCGTCCGGGCAGTCGTAGACGAACACTTTGAGCGGGACGCCGATCTGGTTGGCGGCGAGCCCGACACCCTGCGCGGCGTACATCGTGGCGAACATGTCCTCGACCAGCCTCGCGAGCGAAGGCCCGAACTCCGTGACGTCCTCACAGGCGCGGTGGAGCAACGGGTCGCCGAGCAGACTCATCTCACGGACGAGTCCGGAACTGCCGGGGATCGGGCGGTTTCGCATGGCGGCAAGCGTACGTTCCGCCGCGGCCGGTGAGTTCCCGTGGTGCCGCGGTGCGGTCGCCGCGCCGGACATCGATAGGCTGGGCGCGGACCGATGCAAGGAGGATCTAGGACGATGGCAGGCAACACGGAGCCGTTGTCGCCGCGGGCCAAGCTGGCCGTGACGGCGGGCAAGGCCGCGGCGGCGGTGTCACGCGCCGCGGGGCGGGGCAGCGGGTCGGTGATCGGCGGCCGGGTGGCGCTCAAACTCGACCCCGACCTGCTGGGGCGGCTGGCGCAGCACCTGGACGTGATCCTCGTGTCGGCGACGAACGGCAAGACGACGACGACCCGGCTGATCGCCGAGGCACTGGGGGCCGCGGGGCCCGTCGTGTCGAACGCGCTCGGCGCGAACATGCCCGCGGGCATCACCTCGGCGCTGGCCGGCGGCTCGGACGCGAAGTTCGGCGTGATCGAGGTCGACGAGAAGTATCTCGCCGGCGTCGCCCGCGACACCACCCCCAAGGCGATCGCGCTGCTCAATCTCTCCCGCGACCAGCTGGACCGCGCGGCGGAGACCCGGATGATGGCCGAGCACTGGCGCGAGGGCCTCTCCGGCTCCAAGGCCGTGATCATCGCCAACGCGGACGACCCGCTGGTCGTCTGGGCGGCCTCCTCCTCGCCCAACGTGGTGTGGGTGGCGGCCGGTCAGGCGTGGAAGGACGACGCCTGGTCCTGCCCGTCCTGCGGCGGTGTGATGCAGCGCCCCGGCGAGGACTGGTTCTGCGGGCAGTGCGGCTTCCGCCGCCCCGCCCCGAGCTGGGCGCTCAACGGCGACTACGTCCTGGACCCGCACGGTTCGGCCTGGCCGATCCATCTCCAGCTGCCCGGCCGCGCCAACAAGGCGAACGCCACCAGTTCGGCCGCCGTCGCCGCCGTCTTCGGTGTGCCGCCGCAGGTCGCGCTGGAGCGCATGTACCAGGTGCAGGCGGTCGCCGGACGGTACGACGTCGTCACCTTCCAGAACCGTGAGCTGCGCCTGCTGCTGGCGAAGAACCCGGCCGGCTGGCTGGAGACGTTCTCGCTGATCGACCCGCCGCCGACGCCGGTGATCCTCTCCGTCAACGCCCGCGGCGCGGACGGCACGGACACCTCCTGGCTCTGGGACGTGGACTACACCCAGCTGGCCGGTCACCCGATCTTCGTGCTCGGCGACCGCAAGCTCGACCTCGCGGTCCGCCTCGAAGTGGCCGGTCTCGACTTCCGGGTCTGCGAGAACCTCGACGAGGCCGTGCAGTACGCCCCGCCCGGTCGCATCGAGGTCATCGCCAACTACACCGCCTTCCAGGATCTGCGCCGTCGTGTCGGCAACTGACCCCGGCCCCGGCCACCTCCGGAGAGGACGAAGCATGAGCAACAACGGTCTGCGTCTGGTCTGGGTCTACCCCGACCTGCTCAGCACCTACGGCGACCAGGGCAACGCCCTGGTCGTGGAGCGGCGGGCCCGGCAGCGCGGTCTGGACGTGCAGCGCGTCGACGTGCGCAGCGACCAGCCGGTGCCGACGTCCGGCGACATCTATCTGATCGGCGGCGGTGAGGACCGGCCCCAGCGCCTCGCGGCGGAGCGGCTGCGCCGCGACGGCGGGCTGAGCCGGGCCGCCTCCAACGGCGCGATCATCTTCTCGGTCTGCGCGGGCTACCAGATCCTCGGCCACGAGTTCGTCAACGACCTCGGTGAGCGCGAGCAGGGCCTCGGTCTCCTCGACGTGGTCTCGACCCGCGGCGAGGGTGCCCGGTGCGTCGGCGACGTACTGGCGGACATCGACCCGCACCTCGGCCTGGAGGCGCTGACCGGCTTCGAGAACCACCAGGGCGTCACCCATCTCGGCCCGACGGCACGGCCGTTCGCCCGGGTCCGGCTGGGCCGGGGCAACGGCACCGGGGACGGCACGGAGGGCGCGTACAACGACACGGTCTTCGGGACGTACATGCACGGCCCCGTGATGGCCCGCAACCCGCAGATCGCCGATCACCTGCTGAAGCTGGCGCTCGACGTGAACGCGCTGCCGCCCACGGACGACCGCTGGTACGAGGCGCTGCGCGCGGAGCGGATCGCGTCGGCGACACAGCCCGCCTGATGAGGGGTTTTCCGCTCGGTTGAGCGGAGTCCAGCAGGCGGACGGACGGTTCGGTCCCGCCACCCTGCGCCGGTAGGGTGGCGGGGATCCAACCGGACGACGTGGTCCGGTCGTCGACTTAACGTTGCAAAGGTTTCCGGGCCATGCGCATTGGCGTACTCACCTCCGGCGGCGACTGCCCCGGCCTCAACGCCGTCATCCGTTCCGTCGTGCACCGCGCGGTGGTGGACCACGGCGACGAGGTCATCGGCTTCCACGACGGGTGGAAGGGCCTGCTGGAGGCCGACTACCGCAAGCTCGACCTCGACGCCGTGGGCGGCATCCTGGCCCGCGGCGGCACGATCCTCGGCTCCTCCCGGGTCCAGCCCGCGCATCTGCGGGACGGTGTGGAGCGGG
The DNA here is from genome assembly GCF_040613515.1 of Streptomyces sp. NPDC006261. Taxonomy (NCBI): domain Bacteria; kingdom Bacillati; phylum Actinomycetota; class Actinomycetes; order Kitasatosporales; family Streptomycetaceae; genus Streptomyces; species Streptomyces sp. NPDC006261. The sequence continues at coordinate 80,952 of NZ_JBEXSI010000033.1, read as the reverse complement.
CCCGCGGCCATGTCGCCGACCTCGGCCTGGACGCCATCATCCCGATCGGCGGCGAGGGCACGCTGAAGGCGGCCAACCTCCTCTCCGAGGCCGGGCTGCCCATCGTCGGCGTCCCCAAGACCATCGACAACGACATCGCCTCCACCGACGTCACCTTCGGCTTCGACACCGCCGTCGGCGTCGCGACCGAGGCGCTGGACCGGCTGAAGACCACCGCCGAGTCCCACCAGCGGGTACTGATCGTTGAGGTCATGGGGCGTCACACCGGCTGGATCGCCCTGCACTCCGGGATGGCGGCCGGCGCCCACGCCATCGTCGTACCCGAGCGCCCCTTCGACATCGACGAACTGACCGAGCTGGTCGGCAAGCGCTTCTCGGCCGGCAAGAAGTTCGCCATCGTGGTGGTCGCCGAGGGCGCCAAGCCGCGCGCGGGCTCCATGCAGTTCGAGCAGGGCGTCAAGGACATCTACGGCCACGAGCGGTTCGCCGGGGTGGCCACGCAGCTCTCCGGGGAGCTGGAGCAGCGGCTCGGCAAGGAGGCCCGCCCGGTCATCCTCGGCCACGTCCAGCGCGGCGGCACGCCGACCGCGTACGACCGGGTCCTGGCGACCCGGTTCGGCTGGCACGCGGTGGAGGCGGCGCACCGGGGCGAGTTCGGGATGCTGACCGCGCTGCGCGGCACCGACATCGTGATGGTCCCGCTGGCGGAGGCGGTCGAGACGCTGAAGACGGTCCCGGCCGAGCGGTACGCCGAGGCGGAGTGCGTGCTCTAGCACCTGGTCCCCGAGAACTGCCCCCGGCCGCGAGCGCGGTCGGGGGCAGTTCTACGCTGTACCGGACAACCGGCACGAAACGGGGACGTGTCCCCATCGGGAGTGAACAGATGGACCACAGCGGGCACGGCATGAACATGGATCTGCCGCCGTTCACGCTGGGACGGGGGCTGGAGCTCTCCGCCGACCCGTTCTTCCTGACCGGCTGTGTCCTGGCGCTCGCGCTGTACGCGTACGGCGTGGTGCGGCTGCGTCGGCGCGGGGACGGCTGGCCGGTCAACCGGATCGTCTTCTTCGTCATCGGCGTGCTGAGCGTCGCCCTGGTGATGTGCACCAGGCTCAACGACTACGGCATGGTCATGTTCAGCGTGCACATGGTGCAGCACATGGTGATCAGCATGCTGTCGCCGATCCTGCTGCTCCTGGGCGCTCCGGTGACGCTGGCGCTGCGCGCACTGCCGCCCGCCGGGCGAGGGCGGACCGGGCCGCGAGAGGTGCTCCTGAAGCTGCTGCACAGCCGGTACATGAAGATCATCACGCATCCGGCCTTCACCATCCCGCTCTTCATCGCGAGCCTGTACGCGCTGTACTTCACGCCGGTCTTCGACTTCCTGATGGGCTCCAAGCCCGGCCACATCGGGATGATGGTGCACTTCCTCGCCGTCGGCCTGGTCTTCTTCTGGCCGATCATGGGCGTCGACCCCGGTCCCCACCGGCCCGGTTATGTGATGAGGATGCTGGAGCTGTTCGCCGGGATGCCGTTCCACGCGTTCTTCGGGATCGCGCTGATGATGGCGAGCACGCCGATGGTCAAGACGTACGAGAACCCGCCCGCATCCCTCGGTATCGACGCCCTCACCGACCAGAACTGGGCGGGCGGCATCGCATGGGCGTTCAGCGAGATCCCCTCGGTGCTGGTCCTGATCGCGCTGGTCTACCAGTGGTACCGCTCCGAGCAGCGCACGGCCAAGCGTTCGGACCGGGCCGCCGACCGCGACGGCGACAAGGAGCTGGCGGCGTACAACGCCTATCTCGCGTCATTGCAGGCGCGACAGTAGCGCGAGGGGTGGTGTCGGGGTGACCATGGGGACAACGGCCGCGCGGCCGACGAGGAGGGTGCGCGCATGTCCGGATCGACGAGAACCATGGGATATCTGACCGTCGGGGCGCTGGTCACGGTGACGGCGTACACGGTGGCACTGGGAAGCAGTGGCTGGCTCTGGTTCGGCTGGGTGGTGCTGGGACTGTGCACACTCGGCATGCTGGCCACCCAGGACACCTGACGGCCGCGCCAGGACACCTGACCGTCGCGCCGGACACGCCTGACGGGCCCGGTGGCGGGTACGAGCCCGGGTGACCGGTTCGCTACGGTCGCACGGTGATGCCGGGGACCTAAACTGTCGGTCCCCGGCACGACCATGACCTGGTAGTACGCAGCCCTGACGCCGGCCCGGCAGAGCGAGGTGCACCCACAAGGTGTTTTATTACGTCCTGAAGTATGTCGTGCTGGGACCCGTGCTGCGGGTGCTGTTCCGCCCTCGTATCGAGGGCCTGGAGAACATCCCGGAGGAAGGCGCGGCGATCGTCGCGGGGAACCATCTCTCCTTCTCCGACCACTTCCTCATGCCCGCCATCATCAAGCGCCGCATCACCTTCCTCGCGAAGGCCGAGTACTTCACCGGCCCGGGCATCAAGGGCAAGCTCACCGCCGCCTTCTTCCGCAGCGCGGGGCAGATCCCGGTGGACCGCTCGGGCAAGGACGCGGGCCAGGTGGCGATCCGCGAGGGCCTGGGGGTGCTGGGCAAGGGCGAGCTGCTGGGGATCTATCCGGAAGGCACCCGCTCGCACGACGGCCGGCTCTACAAGGGCAAGGTCGGGGTGGCGGTCATGGCGATCACCGCACAGGTGCCGGTGGTCCCGTGCGCCATGCTCGGGACATTCGAGATCCAGCCGCCCGGCCAGACCCTCCCGAAGATCAAGCAGGTCGCGATCCGGTTCGGTGAGCCGCTGGACTTCTCGCGGTACGCGGGCATGGAGAACCAGAAGGCCGCGATCCGGGCCGTGACGGACGAGATCATGTACGCGATCCTCGAACTGTCCGGCCAGGAGTACGTGGACGAGTACGCGGCGAAGGTGAAGGCCGCCGAGCAGGAGGCCGCGCCGCCGAGGAAGTTCCCCAAGCTGCGACGCTGAGGGCGGATTCGCCACCGGCAGAGCGGGCTGGTCCGGCCGGGCCCGCTCCCCCTAGCGTCGTCACCATGAACCAGGGACACGCATGGGTGCTGGGAGCGACAGGACAGATCGGGCGGGCCGCGGTGAGTGCGCTCGCCGGGGACGGCTGGGAGGTGACCGCCGTCTCGCGCGGCGGCGGCCGGGACGAGCGGTGGGGTGACGGGGTCCGCGTCCTGGCGCTCGACCGGGACGAGGAGGGCGCGCTGGAGAAGGCGCTCGGCGAGGGCTGTGACGTCCTGGTCGACATGGTCGCCTTCGGCCCGGCGCACGCACGGCAGCTGACCGGGTTCGTCGGGCGGGTCGGTTCGGCCGTCGTGATCTCCAGCGGCGCGGTGTACGAGGACGACCGGGGCCGCAGCTTCGACACCCAGGAACAGCCCGACGGCTTCCCCCGCTATCCGGTTCCTCTGCCGGAGACCCAGCGCACGGTGGAGCCGGGGGACACGACGTACGGGACCCGGAAGGTCCTGCTGGAGCGTGAGCTGCTGGCGGCGGGCGACGCGCTGCCGGTGACCCTGCTGCGGGCGGGCGCGGTCCACGGCCCGCACTGCCGCACACCGCGAGAGCTGTACTTCGTGAAGCGGCTGCTCGACGGGCGCCGGCGCCGGGTCCTCGCGTACGGCGGCGAGAGCCGCTTCCACCCGCTCCACGTCGAGAACGCGGCCGAGCTGATCCGGCTGGCCGCCCGGCGGCCCGGTTCGCGGGTGCTCAACGCGGCTGACCCGCAGGCGCCGACCGTGGCCGAGATCGGGGTGGCGATCGACGCGGTGCTGGGCCGGGAGACGGAGACGGTCCTGGTCGACGGTCCGGCACCCGAGGGGGGCGTGGGCGAGACGCCGTGGAGCGGGGCCCATCCCGTCGTGTACGACATGACGGCGGCGGAGCGGGAGCTCGGGTACCGGCCGGTGACGGGGTACGTGGAGTCGCTGCCGGAGACCGTCGAGTGGCTGGCCGGGGAGCTGGCGGGGCGGGACTGGCGGGAGGCGTTCTCCACGATGGCACGGAACTACGGGGAGGTGCTCTTCGACTACGCGGCGGAGGACGCGTGGCTGGAGGCGTACGACCGGCGCCGGCGCTGAGGTCCCTCCGGACCCCGGCCGAACACCGGCACGGTCACCCGGCCGCACTGAACGGGGTGGCCAGGCCCCCGTCCTCCGGACGGTTCTTCCGGTCGGTCCCTGTCTTCGCCGACCGCTCGGCGGCGATCCTGACGCCGCGCGCCTTCGAGCCCGCCCGGTCGTGGTGGCAGCCGGTGCGGCTGTCGCTCCCGCGACGAGTGTGCCGGCGATCAGCGCCCCGCGCGCGCCGAGCAGTGAGGAGAGTCCGCTCAGCGGACCCAGCCGCCGCCTGCCTCTGGTTCGAGGCCGTCCAGCAGCTCGCGCATCGCCTCGTCCAGGACCGCGCGCAGCAGGCGGGCGTCGGCGGCCACTGCTGTGACGAGGACGGCGGGTCCGGCCAGCGGGGTGAGGGCGGCGGTGGGACCGAGGAGGCGGGCGGGGAGCGGGGCGCCCTCGAAGGAAGGGTCGGCCAGGAGGAGTTGGCCCACCGCGCGGTGGCCACCAAGGACCGCGGGACCGTCCCAGCCGCCGCGGGCGCCGGGCCCGTACGCCAGTTGCTGGTCCAGGAGCGGGCGGCCCGCCCGGCGGACGGTGAGCCGGGTGGTGAGGGCGCCGGTGGGTTCGCCGTGGCGGCCGAGGACCTGCTCCTCGCGCAGCAACAGCCGTGCGGAGGGCGCGATGTCGACCCGGGTGGTCTGGTGCAGGTCGCTGCCGTGGGCGGAGACGAGCTGTTCGGGCAGCCAGCGCAGGGCGGCCCCCTCCCCCACCCTCAGGCTCACCGTGTACGTGGACGGCTCGCCGTCGGACCGCGCGCCCGGCAGCGCGACGGTGGCCGCCGCCGCGTCGACGGTGAGGCGCGCGCCGTCGGCGGCCTCCGCCTCCAGGGTCAGCCGATCGCCGTTGAGGGGTGCGCTCATGGCGCCGACGACGGTGGCCCGGGCGTATCCGGCGAACGGTGAGCGGGTGCGGCGCAGCGCGAGCGGGCCGTCGCTCTCCAGGACGGGCAGCGCGGTCCCGCCCCGCCCGTCGGGCTCCGCGCGGAGGCGGGCGGTGGCGTGGACGCTCATGCGGTCCAGGCGGAGAGCTGCGCCCGCACCCAGTCGGCGACCGGCCCGACCCCCTCCGCCGAGGTCAGGGAAGTGAAGAGTACGGGGAGTTCACCGCGTTGCTCCTTGGCGTCCCGGGCCATCCGCCGGAGGTCGGAGCCGACGTAGGGGGCGAGGTCGGTCTTGTTGATGACGAGGAGGTCGGCGGTGGTGACACCGGGGCCGCCCTTGCGCGGGATGTCGTCGCCGCCCGCCACGTCGATGACGAAGACCTGGGCGTCGACGAGCCCCTTGGAGAAGGTGGCGGTGAGGTTGTCGCCGCCGGACTCGACGAGGATCAGGTCGAGCGGGCCCACCGCGTCCTCCAGGTCCTCGACGGCTTCGAGGTTGGCGGAGATGTCGTCGCGGATCGCGGTGTGCGGGCAGGCCCCCGTCTCCACCGCCTGGATGCGCTCGGGCGGCAGGACGGCGTTGCGGAGGAGGAAGGCGGCGTCCTCCTGGGTGTAGATGTCGTTGGTGACGACGGCGATGGAGAGCCGGTCGCGCAGCTCGCGGCAGAGGGCGGCGACGGTGGCTGTCTTGCCGGAGCCGACGGGGCCGCCGAGTCCGATGCGCAGGGCGCGCCGGGTGCCGTCGGGGCGGGTGGCGTCGGCGCTGACGGCGGCGGGGCCGTCGTGGGTGTGGCCGAGGTGCATGGTGCTGCTCCTGTTTGTTCGAGGGTCAGGAAGCGAAGAGGCGGACCGGCCAGGCGGCGTGCGCCTCGGCGGTGATGTCGAGGAGCGGGGCGGAGGCGGCGGGCAGGGCGTCGATGCCCTGCCTGGCGGCCTCGGCGGCGCAAGCGGCCACCTCGTCCAGCTCGGGGGCGAGCCGGGCGAGTACGGCGGTGGCCTGGAACGGGTCGAGGGAGAGCAGCCGGACCACGGCGGTGGCCGGACCGCTGACCGTCTCGTACGCGACACAGTGCGCCGCGTCCTTCGGTCCCAGCCCGGCGGCCCTGGCGGTGAGGCCGAGCACGACGGGCTGGTGGGCGCCACGTGGCCGGGCGGTGGCGAGCGCGTCGAGTTCGGGGCTCGGCCAGGTGGCTCGGGCGGCGCGCATCATCTGCCGGCCCAGCTTGCGGGCGGTGGCCCGCAGGGCGGGCGAGGACGTACGGGCGTCGGCGGCCTCGTCCAGAGCGAGCGGGTCGAGGCCGTGGGCGGCCGCCGCGGCGAGGGCGGCGGCGGTGAGCCCTGCGGTGTGCAGGCGGCCCCGGCAGAAGGCGGCGAGGTCGCCGGCGTCGCGGATGCGCCCCTGGGTGACGGCCGGTTCGGCGCCGCCGGAGTGGGCGTGGCCGCCGGCGGGGAACCGGCCGTCGGCGAGGACGAGCAGGGCTGCGCGTGACATGGCTGGTGGTCCACCCGGCTCAGAAGAGGAAGTAGCGCTGGGACATGGGCAGTTCCGCCGCCGGCGCCGGTTCGACCGGTTCGCCGTCGATGGTGACGGCGAAGCTGTCGGGGTCGACGTGGACGTGCGGCATCGCGTCGTTCTCCCGCATGTCCGTCTTGGTGACCCCCCGGGTGCTGGTGATCGGCGTGAACCGCTTGTCCAGCCCGAGCCGTTCGGGCAGTCCGTCCTCGATCGCCGTCTGGGTGACGAAGTTGAAGGAGCCGCGTGCGGCCGCCCGGCCCAGCGCGCCGAACATGGGCCGGGGCATGACCGGTTGGGGCGTCGGGATGGAGGCGTTGGCATCGCCCATCTGCGCGTACGCGATCTGTCCGCCCTTGATGACGGTCTGCGGCTTCACACCGAAGAACGCCGGGTCCCAGAGCACGAGGTCGGCGAGCTTGCCGGTCTCCACCGAGCCGATCTCGCGGTCCAGGCCCTGGGCGACGGCCGGGTTGATGGTGTATTTGGCGACATAGCGACGGACCCGGTGGTTGTCGGCGGCACCGTCCCCGGCCAGCGCACCACGCCTTTTCTTCATGACGTGGGCGGTCTGCCAGGTCCGCAGGATCACCTCGCCGATGCGGCCCATCGCCTGCGAGTCAGAGGAGATGATCGAGATGGCGCCGAGGTCGTGGAGGATGTCCTCGGCCGCGATGGTGGAAGGCCGGATCCGGGACTCCGCGAAGGCGAGGTCCTCGGGGACGGCGGGGTTGAGGTGGTGGCAGACCATCAGCATGTCGAGGTGTTCCTCGATGGTGTTGACGGTGTGCGGCCGGGTCGGGTTCGTCGAGCTCGGCAGGACGTACGGCTCGGAGACCACGGTGATGATGTCGGGCGCGTGCCCGCCGCCCGCGCCCTCGGTGTGGTACGCGTGGATGGAGCGCCCGGCGATGGCGGCGAGGGTGTCGGCGACGAACCCGGCCTCGTTGAGGGTGTCGGTGTGGATGGCGAGCTGGGCGCCGGTCTCCTCGCAGACGTTGAGACAGGCGTCGATGGCGGCCGGGGTGGCGCCCCAGTCCTCGTGGATCTTGAATCCCAGTGCTCCGCCGCGCAGTTGGGAGTACATGGCGTCGCGGGAGGTGGTGTTTCCCTTGCCGAGCAGCCCGATGTTGACGGGGAAGGCCTCCAGCGCCTCGAACATCCGGGCAAGGTGCCAGGGGCCCGGGGTGATGGTGGTCGCCTTGGTGCCCTCGGCGGGTCCGGTGCCGCCGCCGACGAGGGTGGTGATCCCACTGGAGAGCGCCTGGTCGAGAAGGGTCGGTGAGATGAAGTGGACGTGCGCGTCGACCGCTCCGGCGGTCAGGAACTTGCCGTTGCCCGCGATGATCTCGGTCTCGGGGCCGATCACCAGGTCGGGGTGGACCCCGTCCATGGTGTCCGGGTTCCCGGCCTTGCCGATGCCGGTGATGCGGCCGTCGCGGATGCCGATGTCCGCCTTGACGATGCCCCAGTGGTCGATCACGACCGCGCCGGTGATGACGGTGTCGGGTGCGCCCTCGGCGCGGGTGGTGCGGGCCTGGCCCATGGACTCGCGGATCACCTTGCCGCCGCCGAAAACCGCCTCGTCGCCCGCGTGGCCGGGTCCGCCGGAGCGGTCCTCCTCGATCTCGACGAAGAGGCCGGTGTCGGCGAGGCGGATGCGGTCGCCGGTGGTGGGCCCGAAGAGGTCGGCGTACACGGCCCTGTTGAGGTCAGGCATCGAGGGCACCTCCCATCTCGCCGCGCAGGCCGGGGACGATGCGGCGGCCGGCGAGGGGGACGAGCTCGACGTCGACGGGGATGCCGGGTTCGAAGCGGACCGCCGTGCCGGCCGCGATGTGCAGCCGCAGTCCGTGGGCGGCCTGCCGGTCGAAGCGCAGCCCGGGGTTGGCCTCGGCGAAGTGGTAGTGGGAACCGACCTGGACGGGGCGGTCGGCGGCGTTGAGAACGGTGAGGCGGGTGACCGGGCGCCCCTCGTTGAGGGGGATGCCCCCGTCCCCGTACAGGATCTCTCCGGGAATCATCGGCGTGGCCCCGTCAGACGATCGGGTCATGGACGGTGACGAGCTTGGTCCCGTCCGGGAAGGTGGCCTCGACCTGGACGTCGTGGAGCATCTCCGGGATGCCCTCCATGACCTCGTCCCGGGTGAGCAGCTTGCGGCCGGACACCATGAGTTCGGCGACCGTACGGCCGTCCCGGGCACCTTCGAGCAGATGGGCGGTGATGAGGGCGACGGACTCGGGGTGATTGAGCTTCAGCCCGCGCGCCCGGCGCTTCTCGGCCACGTCGGCAGCCACATGGATGAGCAGGCGTTCCTGCTCGTGCGGGGTCAGTTGCACGCTTCCACCTCATCGTCCACCGCCCGGTAACGGCCTCCGGGCGCAGCGGGACCCTATCCCTGTTCAACAGTTCGTTGAACGACGAACCCGGCTCCCGCGACCAGGTATTGCACGTTAGGGCGGAAGTTTTTCCGTCGCGTTAACTGGCCCTTTGCGGACCCATGGACATCGGCCCGCGCAAGCCGTTCTCCAGCACCTCGGGGCGTACGTCCCCGAAGAGAGCCTCCTGCACGATGAAGCCCCGGGCGGTGGCGATCATCGCGCGCGCCACATGGTCGGCCACCACGTCGCCGACCAGGATTCCGGCGTCCCGGTAGGCCTCGACCAGTCCGGTCCATGCGGCGCGCATCGCGGCGTAACCCTCCTCCGACCGCGCCGCCAGTCGCCCGTCGCGCAGCGTCTCGGACCAGAGCGGTACAGCGAGGGCGGCGAAGGTCCGGCGCTCGAGCCCGCACACCGCCCCGTCCAGCACCCGGCCGAGCACCCGGCCCAGCAGCACGTCCGGGGTGGGCGGCGGAGACATACGGCCGGCCTCCTCGAACGCGCCGCGCGAGCGGCAGATCCACGCGGCGACGCTCGCGCGTGCCCTGCGGGTGCTGGACGGCGAACGGCGGGCGGGCCGGGTCGCCGTACCGCCGACCCCGAACTGAGCCGCGCTGCGCGCCGGGAGCGCATGACGGGAGCGGGCCGGTCGTCCTGCCGTGCGACACGCCCGGTCCCGCGATCGATTTCCCTCGCTCGTTCGGCGTAGGCGATCACCCGCGCGAGCGACGGCTCAACTTGCGCCCGACGCGGGAGTCGTACTCGAAATGCGGCCTTTCGTCGCTGGTACGAGGGCGTGCGCCCGGCTCGTCGGCGGGGGCGAATCCCCCCTGTCCACCTGAATGGATCAGTGGTGAGGAGACTCACAAATCCCTGTTTCGACTCGGAAATCCGGCACTTCGTGAGTCAAGATCCCTGGGACGACAAGCCCCCGCCACCGCGGCGGGGCGGTCCGGGTGGACGCCGAGTCCTGCCGCCTCCCGGATGACTGGTCGACAGGAGTGGATCGGCAGGAGTGGAGGACCCGAGCACAACGGGCCGACCGGGAGACCGGGAAGCCCTCGGGGTGAAGCCGCGTCGAGCGGCCGGGCAACTTCGCCAGCCCGAACCCGACAGGTCATCCTTCACAGGCGGCTGACGAAGGGTTGCGCATGTCTGCGCAGGTTCATGTCCCGTCTCTGTTCGCCCGGGTCGGTACGGCTTCCGTGCTCACCCTGGCCGTGACGTCCTCGATGCTGGCACCAGGGCTGGTCGACGATGCCGAGGCCGCCACCCATTCGACGAAGGCGCTGAAGGTCGCCGCGTCGAAGAAGGGCGCTCCCTACAAGTACGGGGCCGCAGGTCCCAACCGGTTCGACTGCTCGGGGCTGACTCTCTACTCGTTCAAGAAGGCCGGGAAGAAACTTCCCCGCACAGCACAGCAGCAGTACAACAAGACCAGCCGTATCTCCTCGTCGAAGCGGAAACCCGGCGACCTGGTCTTCTTCCATTCCGGGCGCAGCGTCTACCACGTGGGCATCTACGCCGGGGGCGGGAAGATCTGGCACTCCCCCAAATCCGGGGACGTGGTGCGCAAGGCGAAAATCTGGTCCAAGAGCGTCTGGTACGGACGGGTCCGCTGACCCACCGGCCGGACGCTCTTCCCTTGCGGGCGGTACGCCGCGCGCCTCGGCGCCGCCCGCAAGGCTCCGGCGGCCCTCCTGGGCGCTCTCGGCGCAGGAGGGGCCCGGTCGCCAGCACCAGTGCAGTCCGGTGAGCGCCACGCCGCTGCCGCGGGCCCATCCGGAGGTCGATCCGGCCGTCACCGGGTACGAGCCGCCGGGCGGAATCGCGGCGGTCACCGCGGGCGAGGTGGACCTGGCGCTGACCCACACCTACGAACAGGCGGTGGCCGACCCGCCGGCCCCAGGTGTCACCGTCGAGCCCCTGCTGTTCGAGGAGTGGTCCTGGCGACGATCTCCGTGGTGCACCGCGGCGACCGGGCGACCGCCGCGGCCGGCGGCGCTGCTCGCCGTGCTGCGGAGCGGGATCGGCCGGGTGGCGGCCCCCTGCGCCGCCGGTTCCCCGAACCGTGCCGTCAGCCTTGGAATGGCACCGCCCAGGGCAGCGCGATCCAGACCGTCTTGCCGCCCTCCGCCGTCGGCACGACCGTGAGCCGTCCCCCGTATTCCTTGGCCAGTGTCCGGATGATCACCATGCCCCGCCCGTTGTCCTGCCGTACGGCCGCGGGCAGCCGCTGGGGCCACCGGGGGTGACTGTCCGTCACCCCGAGGCGCAGTTCCTCGTCGCGTTCGAGGCGCAGATCGACCGTGAAGGTGGGCGACTGGCCGAAGGTGTGCTGGACGGCGTTGGTGGTGAGCTCGGAGATGATCAGCCGGATGGTGTCGGCGAGATCCGTGTCCTCGGAGAGGCCCCATTCGGCCAACGTCCTGGCCACATATCTGCGGGCCGAGGAGACCGAGACCGGATCGCTCGGCAGGGTGACGGTTGCTTCCTGATGGTCTGCCATGGCGACGCCGTCCCTTTCGCGCCCCGGCCGACCGGCAGTCGGCCAGGATTGTGCTTCGCGCCAGACTGCCACTGTTGGAGCTCGCTGTAACGACGTTCGACCAAGATATGCATATATCTGTCGCTCGAAGCGGTGAATTCGGGTCCCGCACAACCCGGACGAAGGGCACACTGACCCCCCTGCGGGCCCGAACCTTGCGGTGTGTGTCGGACCCGTCCCGTTCCGTACCGCACAGTGCGAGGAGACCTGGATGCTGCACGGCCCCGTCGTCCGACGACGGAAGCTCGGCGAGGAGTTACGGAGTCTGCGGCACGCCTCCGGACTGACCAGCCGGGACGCGGCGCGCCTGCTCGGCTGGCACCAGTCGAAGGTGAGCCGTATCGAGACCGGCGCCAGCGGGGTCAGCCCCGAGGACGTGACGCGTCTGCTCGACATCTACGCGGTGCGCGACACGCAGCTGCGCGCCCTGCTCGAAGTGCTCGCCGGGTCGGCGGGCGGCGGCGGCTCGGGGTGGTGGCACGCCTACCGGGGCCTGATCCCGCCCCAGTACCGCGACTTCATCAGCCTGGAGTCCCAGGCCAGTACGGTGCGGACCCTGGAGACGTCGGTGGTGCCGGGGCTGCTCCAGACGGCCGGCTACGCGCGGGCGGTGACCCGCGCCTCGCTGGACGGACTGCCGGCGGACCGTCTGGACTCGCTGGTCGAGGTGCGGCTGGCGCGTCAGAGGGTGCTGCGCGCGAAGCCGCCGCTGCGGTTCACCGCCGTGCTGGACGAGGCGGTGCTGCACCGGGAGGTGGGCGGGCCCGAGGTGATGCGGGACCAGCTGCACCATCTGACACAGATGGCCCAACTTCCCCATCTGGCCCTCCAGTTGCTCCCGTTCTCCGTCGGCGGGTATGTCGGACTCACCTCCCCTTTCGTTATCTTCTCCTTTCCGAACATTTCCGATCTGGATGTGGTCGTTCTTGACCACTTGACGAGTAGCCTCTATCTGGAGCGGAAAGAAGACCTCGAGGCGTACAGCTCGGCCTTCCGCACCTTGCAGACGCACGCACTGACGCCGGATCAATCGCTGGAGCTCCTCGCCGCGATCCGCTGCGGCTTCCGTTAGGACGTCCGACTGCCCGAGGGGGGCATCATGTCCGACCGTCTCGCACCACACGCCGTACCGCCCGCTGGGAGGCCACTGCTGTGGCGCCGCAGCAGCCGCTCCACCGGAATGAACAACTGCGTGGAGACCGCACAGCTCTACGGATCGGAGTACGGCGGGCCGCTCCTCGCCGTACGCGACTCCAAGGACGTGGAACGGCCGCCGCTGCGCTTCTCCCCGTCGGCCTGGACCACGTTCGTGGCCGGGCTGGCGCCGCGTCCCTTCAGCTGAGCGGAGCCAGTGCCTCCCGGGGAGCGGTGGCGACGACCGTGGACACCGCGGCCGTGATCTGCTCCTCGGTCAGGTCCGCCCGCGCGGTCAGCCGCAGCCGGGAGACGCCGTCCGGCACCGACGGCGGACGGAAGCACCCGACCGCCACCCCGGCCCCGCGGCAGTCGGCCGCCCACCGCACCGCCGCGTCCGCGGAGGGCGCCCGGACGGAGACGACCGCCGCGTCGGGCCGGACCGCGGTCAGTCCGGCGGCGGTGAGCCGCCCGTACAGTGCGGTGGCCACCTCCCGGGCCCTGGCCGCCCGTTCCGGTTCCCGGCGCAGCAGCCGGAGCGCGCCCAGTGCGCCGCCCGCCGCGGCCGGGGCGAGACCGGTGTCGAAGATGAACGTACGGGCCGTGTTCACCAGGTGATCGATGACCCGGGCCGGTCCGAGGACCGCGCCGCCCTGGCTGCCCAGGGACTTGGAGAGGGTGAGCGTGGCGACGGTCCCCTCGCCGCCCGCCAGTCCTGCGGCGGCGAGGGCGCCGCGTCCACCGTCCCCGAGGACGCCGAGGCCGTGGGCGTCGTCCACGACGAGCGCGGCGTTCGCGGTGCGGCAGACCTCGGCCAGGGCGGACAGGGGTGCCGCGTCCCCGTCGACCGAGAAGACGGAGTCGGTGACGGCGAGCGCCCGCCCTCCGTGGGACTGGAGCGCCTTGGCGACCGCCTCCGGATCGGCGTGCGGGACGACCGCGGTCTCCGCACGGGAGAGCCGGCAGCCGTCCACGATGGACGCGTGGTTGCCCGCGTCGGAGACGATGAGTGAACCGCGCCCGGTCAGTGCCGTCAGGGCCGCCAGATTGGCCGCGTAGCCGGAGGAGAGGACGAGGGCCGCCTCGAAGCCGCAGAAATCGGCGAGTTCCCGTTCGAGTTCGGCGTGCAGCGCGGTGGAGCCGGTGACCAGCCGGGACCCCGTCGCGCCCGCACCCCAGCGGTGGGCGGCACCGGCGGCGGCGGTGGTGACCTCGGGGTGCCGGGTGAGGCCCAGGTAGTCGTTGCTCGCGAGGTCGAGGAGCCCGGCCGCCGCACTCCTCGGGCGCAGGGCCCGGACGAGTCCGGCGGCGGCCCGGCGGCGGGCCTCGTCGTCGATCCAGTCGAACGGGGCGAAGGACATAGGAGGGTCCCCTTTGTAGGCAGCTCACAGACCCTAGCGGGGGGCGCAGCAGGTCAGGGTGTGGCAATACACACACCCTCGTCCACGTCTCCTGTCTGGTTCCTCCTTGGCTGGAGGCGGTGCCGTAAGCCAGGATCATCTTTCATGGACCTGCTGAACACGCTGGTGGACAAGGGGCTGCGGCGCGAACTGCCGACCCGCGAAGAAGCGCTCGCCGTGCTGGCGACCTCCGACGACGACCTGCTGGACGTGGTGGCCGCGGCCGGCAAGGTACGCCGCCAGTGGTTCGGGCGGCGCGTCAAACTCAACTACCTGGTCAACCTGAAGTCGGGGCTCTGCCCCGAGGACTGCTCGTACTGCTCGCAGCGGCTGGGCTCCAAGGCCGGGATCCTCAAGTACACCTGGCTGAAGCCGGACGAGGCGTCCAAGGCGGCCGCCGCCGGGGTCGCGGGCGGCGCCAAGCGGGTCTGCCTGGTGGCGAGCGGGCGCGGGCCGACGGACCGGGACGTCGACCGGGTCACCAAGACCATCGAAGCCATCAAGGAAGAGAACGAGGGCGTCGAGGTCTGCGCCTGTCTCGGTCTGCTCTCCGACGGACAGGCCGACCGGCTGCGTTCGGCGGGCGCCGACGCGTACAACCACAACCTCAACACGTCCGAGGAGACGTACGGGGCGATCACGACCACCCACACGTACGCGGACCGGGTGGAGACCGTGCAGCAGGCCCAGGCCGCGGGCCTGTCGGCGTGTTCCGGGCTGATCGCCGGGATGGGCGAGAGCGACAAGGACCTGGTCGACGTCGTCTTCGCACTGCGGGACCTGGACCCGGACTCGGTGCCGGTGAACTTCCTGATCCCGTTCGAGGGCACGCCGCTGGCCAAGGAGTGGAACCTCACCCCGCAGCGCTGCCTGCGCATCCTCGCCATGGTCCGCTTCGTCTGCCCCGACGTGGAGGTCCGGCTCGCGGGGGGCCGCGAGGTGCATCTGCGCTCGATGCAGCCGCTGGCGCTGCACCTGGTGAACTCGATCTTCCTCGGTGACTACCTGACGAGCGAGGGCCAGGCCGGCCAGACCGACCTGGACATGATCGCGGACGCCGGTTTCGAGGTGGAGGGCGCGGGCACGACGACGCTCCCCCGCCACCGGGCCGACGCGCTCGGCGGCGGTTGCGGTTCGCAGGCGGCCGCACCGGAGAAGGCGGGCTGCGGTTCGCACGAAGCGTCCGGTGCCGGGGGCTGCGGTTCGCACGGTGGCGGCGGAGGCTGCGGGCCGTGCGGCGGTCACGGGGAACCGGAACCGGAGTCGGCGACTGTCACGGGCGCCGGGGAGAGCGTCCCTGCCGGGGCGGCCCGTACGGATCTGGTGGCGGTCCGCCGCCGCGGTGCCGGGACGGATCTCGCGCCCAATGCCTGAGCCGTACGACCGTGAGCGATACGCCCCGGGGGCCGAGCCGTACGCCTCCGGGGCCGCCTCGGACGGCGTACCCGCCGCGCCGAAGCCGTACTCCACCGACGAACTGCGGGCGCTGGACCGCGCGCACGTCTGGCACCCCTACGGTCCGATGCCCGGCCGGCAGGAGCCGCTGATCGTCGAGTCGGCCTCCGGTGTACGGCTCAGGCTCGCCGAACCCGTCGAGGGGCAGAACGAGTTGGTGGACGGCATGTCGTCCTGGTGGTCGGCGGTGCACGGGTACAACCACCCGGTCCTCAACGAGGCCGCGCGCGGCCAGCTGGACCGGATGAGTCATGTGATGTTCGGCGGGCTCACCCACGAGCCCGCCGTCCGGCTGGCCACCCGGCTGGTGGAGATCACGCCCGAGCCTCTCCAGCACGTCTTCCTGGCCGACTCGGGGTCCGTCTCGGTCGAGGTCGCCGTCAAGATGTGCCTGCAGTTCTGGCGTTCGGCCGGGCGCCCGGAGAAGCGCCGGCTGCTGACCTGGCGCGGCGGCTACCACGGCGACACCTGGCAGCCGATGTCGGTCTGCGACCCGGACGGCGGAATGCACGAGCTGTGGTCCGGGGCGCTGCCCCGGCAGGTGTTCGCCGACGCCCCGCCGGACGGCTTCGACGCGGAGCCGGACCCCGCCTACGTCAGCCACCTGCGGGAGCTGATCGCGCACCACGCCGACGAGCTGGCCGCGGTGATCGTGGAACCGGTGGTGCAGGGAGCGGGCGGGATGCGGTTCCACTCCCCCGCCTATCTGCGGGTGCTGCGTGAGGCATGCGACGAGCTGGACGTCCTGCTGGTGTTCGACGAGATCGCGACGGGTTTCGGGCGGACGGGGAAGCTGTTCGCCGCCGGGCACGCCGGTGTCTCGCCGGACGTCATGTGCGTCGGCAAGGCGCTGACCGGCGGTTATCTCACGATGGCGGCGACGCTGTGCACCTCGCGGGTGGCAGAGGGGATCTCTCGCGGCGAGGTGCCGGTGCTGGCGCACGGCCCGACGTTCATGGGCAACCCGCTGGCCGCCTCGATCGCCTCGGCCTCGGTGGACCTGCTGCTCGGACAGGACTGGGAGGGCGAGGTCTCGCGGATCGGCGCGGGGCTGCGCTCCGGTCTGGCGCCCGCGTCGGACCTCCCCGGCGTCGTGGACGTACGTGTCCTGGGGGCGATCGGGGTCGTCCAGCTGGACCACGAGGTGGACATGGCGGCGGCGACCCGGGCGGCCGTGCGCGAGGGCGTGTGGCTGCGGCCGTTCCGCGAGCTGGTGTACACGATGCCGCCGTACGTCACCGGGGACGATGACGTACGACGGATCTGCCGGGCCGTGTGTGCCGCGGCTCGGGAGGGCTGACATGACGATTCTCGTGGTGACCGGTACGGGCACGGAGATCGGCAAGACGGTGGTGACCGCCGCGGTGGCGGCCGCCGCGCGGGGACGCCGGGTCGCGGTGCTCAAGCCCGCGCAGACCGGGCTCGCGCCCGGGGAGCCGGGTGATGCGGCCGAGGTGGCCCGTCTGGCGGGTGACCGTGTGACCGCGGTCGAACTGGCCCGGTTCCCCGAGCCGTTGGCCCCGGCCACGGCGGCGCGGCGGGCGGGGCTCGTCCCGGTGCGGCCGCGCGAGGTGGCCGAGGCGGCTCAGAAGCTGGCCACCGAGCACGATCTGGTGCTGGTGGAGGGGGCGGGCGGGCTGCTCGTCCGGTTCGACGACGAGGGCGGCACGCTCGCGGACGCCGCCCGGCTGCTGTCCGCGCCGGTGCTGGTGGTGGCGCCCGCGGGCCTGGGCACGCTGAATGCCACGGCCCTGACGGCCGAGGCGCTGCGGGCCCGGGGACTGGAGTGCCTGGGCGTCGTGGTGGGCAGCATGCCGGACCGTCCCGATCTCGCTTCCCGGTGCAACATCGAGGATCTGCCGGTGGCGGCCGGCGCCCCGCTGCTGGGAGCCGTGCCGGCCGGGGCGGGGGCCCTGGCGGGCGCCGATTTCGCGGCCAGGGCGGCGGGCTGGCTGGCCCCGGAGCTCGGAGGGACCTGGACCGTGCCGTCGCTGTGACTCGGGGGTCTGCCCCGGTGCCGTACGGACGTGCCGGGCCCCGGCGCCGTACGGACATGGTCGGCCCCGGTGCCGTACATACATGCCCCGGCCTCGGTGCCGTACGGACATGCCTGTACCGGTCCGTACGGGGGAGAATCGGTGAGGAGAGCCGTACGTCCTCCTCTCCCTCCCGGAGGTCCGTCATGCAGCCGCGCAGCAGGAAGCTCCCGCGGGACCCCGTGCACCACCCGGTCTTCGCCCGCTTCTACGCCCGGCTGAGCGTGACGGCTGACCTCAAAGGCGGCGTCGCCGCGTACCGCGAGGAACTGCTGGCGGGGCTCTCCGGCCGCGTCATCGAGATCGGGGCGGGGAACGGGCTGAACTTCGCCCACCACCCGGGGGCCGTCTCGGAGGTCGTGGCGCTGGAGCCCGAGCGCTCGCTGCGGCAGATCGCCGTTCGCGCCGGGCTGCTCGCCGAGGTGCCGGTGGACGTGGTGCCGGGGGCGGCCGAGGCCCTCCCGGTCAAGAGCGAGGCCTTCGACGCGGCGGTGGCCTCACTGGTCCTGTGCACCGTACGGAACCTGCCGAAGGCGCTCGCCGAGATCATGCGGGTCCTGCGCCCGGGTGGTGAACTGCGGTTCTTCGAACACGGACTGGCACCGGGCAGAGCCCTGGCGGCCGCACAGCGCACGGCGGACCGGACGGTGTGGCCCCTGCTCTTCGGCGGCTGTCACACGGCACGGGATCCGCTGGCCGCGATCGAGGCGGCGGGCTTCGAGACGGGGACGTACCGCAGGCTGCGGATCCCGGAGAAGGGTCTGCAGTTCCCGTCGTCCCCCTGCGTCCTGGGCGTGGCCCGCAAGCCGTTCACCCCGGACTGACCAGCTCGTGTCTCACACGCTCCACTGGCGCAGCTCGTCCGCGATGGCTCGCACGTCCGCCTTGCCCTGCTTGACCAGGAGGGCAAGGTCGCGCACCTGCTCCGGCGAGGTGATGACCTTCAGCCCGGAGGCGACCAGATAGCCGTACGCGACGGCCGAGGCGAACATCGCGTTGGAGCGTTCGAGGGCGGGCACATGCAGCAGCAGCTGCAACAGGGCGGCCGCCCGCGTGTGCGGGTCGCTGTATACGGCGCTGCCGAAGATCTCCGCCTCGTGGCGGGCGACCGCGGCGACGAGGGCGCCCCAGTCGACGACCTGGGGGTCACCGGGTGTCTTGTGCTCGGCGACCATGAGCAGCCAGGAAAGGTCGATCCGCAGGTTCAACGGGTGCCTTCGCGCTCCGGGCCGAACTCCTCGGCGAAGACCGACTCGTACTGCTTCATGAAGTCGGCGGCGGCCTCGACGAAGGTGTGTCCCACCTCGCCGGCGTCCTGTTTGACGAGCTCCTCTATGTAGCGGTTCACGCTCATCCCCCTCTGGAGCGCACGCTGCCGCGCGGCCTCGGCGGTGGCCTCGTCCACTCGGACGTTCAGCTGAGTCTTGGGCACCCTTCCAAGCTAGCGCGACCGTGCTAGCACCGGCAAGAGGAGGCCCGGGAAAGCGGTCGACCTCCGGGGCCGGCCGGTGGTGGGATGGCCGTCATGAACGATCTTTCGATACGGTCCGCGACGGCTGCCGATCCGGACCGGGTGCTCGCCTTCTGGAAGGTGTCCGCTCAGGGCACCAGCATCAGCGACGACGGCGAGGGGGTCGCGCGCCTGGTGGAACGGGACCCGCACGCCTTGATCCTGGCGGAGCGGGACGGAGCGCTGGTGGGCACCGTGATCGCGGGCTTCGACGGCTGGCGCTGCCATCTCTACCGGCTCGCGGTCCATCCGGAGCAGCGCCGCAGGGGCGTGGGCGGCGCCCTTCTCGCGGCGGCGGAGGAACGCTTCGCGGCTCTCGGCGGACGTCGCGCCGACGCCATGGTGCTGGACCGCAACGAGCTGGCACAGCACGCCTGGCGGGCGGCGGGGTACGGGCCCGAGCCGCAGTGGAGCCGCTGGGTGAAGCACCTCACCAACTGACGCGGTACGGCCGGGGGCGGCTGGGGGCGGTACGGCCGGGGGCGGCTGGGCAGACGCCCTACGATGAGGTCTTCTTCCGTCCCCCACCTGCCTCTGCCGAAAGGTGTGAGCGTCCGCCCATGGGCGAGCCCCCCAGTAGCCGACACCGCGCGATCCGTCCGGCCCTGCCCGATCATGGGACGGAGGTGAACCGATGATCGAAGTGCTTCTGCTGCTCGTCGCCCTTCTGCTCTGTGTCGCGTGCGGCGCCTTCGTCGCGGCGGAGTTCTCCCTGACCACGGTGGAGCGCGGGGAGCTGGAGCGGGCCGTCGAGCGGGGTGACCGGGGTGCGGCGAGCGCTCTGAAGGCCGTACGGAGCCTGACCTTCCAGCTCTCGGGCGCGCAGCTCGGGATCACCGTCACCAACCTGGTGATCGGCATGCTCTCCGAGCCGTCGATCGCCAAGCTCGTCCGCAGCCCGGTGGAGGCCGCCGGGCTGCCTCCGGCCGCGGCGTCGACGCTGGCCCTCGTCATCGGTACGGCGCTGTCCACGGTGGTCCTGATGGTGGTCGGCGAGCTGGTGCCGAAGAACTGGGCGATCTCCTCGCCGCTGTCCGTGGCCAAGGCGGTCGCCACCCCCCAGCGGGTGTTCACCGCCGTGTTCCGCCCCTTCATCAGCCACCTCAACAGCACGGCGAACCGGATCGTGCGCCGCTTCGGCCTGGAGCCGACCGAGGAGCTGGCCTCCGCCCGCAGCCCCCAGGAGCTGGTCGCGCTGGCGCGGCACTCCGCGAAGGAGGGGGCGCTGGAGGCGGACACCGCCGAACTCTTCGTACGCACCCTGAATCTGGCGCAGCTGACCGCGGAGAACGTGATGACCCCTCGGGTCCAGGTGACCGCGCTGGAGGTGCGGGCGACGGCCGAGGACGTGGCCAACGCGACCCGCGCCACCGGTCTCTCCCGCTTCCCCGTCTACCGCGGCAGTCTGGACACCGTGGTCGGCGTGGCCCACATCAAGGACGTGCTGGCGGTCCCGGCCGGCGAGCGCCCCCGCAAGCGGGTTTCGGAGATGCTGCGTGAACCCCTCCTCGTACCGGAGACGCTCACCGTGGACCGGCTGCTGGACCAGCTGTCCGGCAATCTCGCCATGGCTGTGGTGATCGACGAGTACGGCGGTACGGCGGGGGTCGTGACGTTGGAGGACATCGTGGAGGAGGTCGTCGGCGAGGTCCGTGACGAGCACGATCCGCACGAGACGCCCGATTTGGCGGCCGCCGGTGAGGACGCCGGCGGCCGCACCCTGTGGTCGGCCGACGGCGCGGCCCGTACCGACCAGCTGAGCCGGATCGGGCTGCGGGTTCCCGACGGGCCCTACGAGACGCTGGCCGGGCTGATCGCCGCCGAGCTCGGACGGATCCCGACGGTGGACGACACCGTCGAGCTGTCGGGGTGGCGGATCGACGTGGTCGACGCCACGGGCCGACGGGCCGCGCGGGCACTGCTGCACGCGCCGCTGCCCGGTGCCGAGGAGCGGGCGGAGGAGGGCCGGTGACCGTTCTTCAGCTCTTCATCGGTCTGCTGACCCTGGTGGTCAACGCCTTCTTCGTGGGCGCCGAGTTCGCCCTGATCTCCGTACGCCGGAGCCAGATCGAGCCGCAGGCCGAGACCGGCGACCGGCGGGCCCGCAGCGTCATCTGGGGGCTGGAGCACGTGTCGGCCCTGCTGGCCGCCGCCCAGCTCGGCATCACGCTGTGCACCCTGGTGCTGGGCATCGTGGCCGAGCCCGCCATCGCCCATCTGCTGGAGCCGGTCTTCGACGCGGTGGGGGTGCCGCACGGACTGGTGCACCCGCTCTCCTTCGTGATCGCGCTGAGCGTGGCGACCTATCTGCACATGCTGCTGGGCGAGATGGTGCCGAAGAACATCGCGCTGGCCGAACCGGCGCGCAGCGCGCTGCTGCTGGGGCCGCCGCTGGTCGCGGTGGCCCGTGCGCTGCGTCCGGTGATCTTCGCGATCAACGCCTTCGCCAACGCCTTGCTCAAGCTCCTGCGGGTGGAGACGAAGGACGAGGTCTCCGCGACGTTCTCGGACGACGAACTGGCCCGGCTGGTGAAGGACGCCGGGGACGCGGGGCTGGTCGACGACCGCTCAGCGGAGCGGCTGCGCCACGCCCTGGAGCTGGGCCGGCGGCCGGTACGGGATGTGGTCATGCCGGTGGACCGGGTGCTGTACACCCGGGTCGGCACCACTCCGGAGGAGTTGGAGCGGCTCTCGCACGAGTCCGGGTTCTCCCGCTTCCCGGTGATGGACAGCGAGGGCCGCATCCTGGGCTATCTCCACGTGAAGGACGCCCTGGACGCCACGCCCCGCGACGCGCCCTTCCCGGTGACGGCTCTGCGGCCGATCGCCCGGGTCCGCGCGGCTACTCCGCTGGACGACGTGCTGACCGCGCTGCGGCGCAGCCGGACCCATCTCGCGGCGGTCCTGGACGAGGGCGACCGGCTGGTCGGCATGGTCACGATGGAGGACGTCCTGCGCGAGCTCGTCGGCTGGGCGCAGTCCCGCTGAACGCCTGCCGTGGCGGCTTTCGCACCGGCGGTGCGACGGCTCCCGTACCGGCCGGACGGTACGGGAGCCGTACGCGATAGGATCACGGGGCCATGGAATTGAATGCCTCCTACACCAGTCTCGTCACGGTCGGCGACTCCTTCACCGAGGGCATGTCGGACCTGCTCCCCGACGGCACCTACCGGGGCTGGGCCGATGTCCTGGCCTCACGGCTCGCGTCCCGGTCCCCCGGATTCCGGTACGCCAACCTCGCCGTACGCGGAAAGCTCATCGGTCAGATCGTCGACGAGCAGGTGGGCGCGGCGGCTGCGATGCGGGCCGATGTGGTGACCCTCGTCGGCGGGCTGAACGACACACTGCGCCCGAAGTGCGACATGGGCATGGTCAGGGGGCGGCTGGAAGAGGCCGTGGAACGCCTGGCCCCGTCCTGCAAGCAGCTGGTGCTGATGCGCAGCCCCGGGCGCAGCGGCCCGGTGTTCGACCGGTTCCGTCCTCGGATGGAGGCGCTGTTCGCCCTGATCGACGACCTGGCCGGCCGGCACGGCGCCGCGGTGGTCGACCTCTACTCCGCCCCCTCGCTCAGCGACCCGCGCATGTGGGACGCCGACCGGCTGCACCTCGCCGCCGAAGGGCACCGGCGGGTGGCGGAGGCGGTCTGGCAGACGCTGGGGCTCCCGTCCGAGCTCGACTGGCAGGCGCCGGTACCCGCCTCCCTGCCGCCGCGCTGGGTCAACCGGCGGGCCGACGACATCCGCTTCGCCCGCCGCCACCTGGGGCCCTGGATCGGCCGCCGGCTCACCGGCCGGTCCTCCGGCGACGGCCGGTGGGGCGCCCAGTTCGACGCGGGGACGGCGTCGGGCTTCTGGATCACGCCTGCGGACGCCGCGTCCCCCGGCCCGGTGACGGGATGGCGCCGGGCCGCCCCCGAGGAGGGCGCGCCCCCCGCGTCTTCGTAGCGAGCCTTCACCGTTGGTCTTCGCCGGCGGCCTTCGCATGCGGTCTCCCCGTCGGCCTTCGCAGCAACCCACGAACCGGACCGCTGCGCCGACCCGCGGAAACCGCCAGTTCTTCCGCCGCACCTCTCCGGCCTGCACCAATCCGCGACGAATCTGCTGTGACTTGCGAAGGGGCTCCGGAAGCTGAACTCGTCCACCCGCAGCGAGGTGTGGGAGATGTCGGCCAAGGTGGGTGAGACACCCCTGCGGTCCAGGTGGCCGACGGCTTCGTATGCCGAGCTCGCCACCCGCCACGGCCGGCACCCCGAGCTGAGAGCGGCCGTCCAGCTCCTCGGCGCGGAGCTGGAGAACCCGCGCATCGGACCGGCCGGCATCGTCCCCGCGCTCATCGACTCGCTGCTCCTCCACATCCTGCGCGCCTGAATCGAGGAGGTACCCGACGGAGACCAAGGTACGGGCCGCCACTCTCGGTGATTCCGCGGTCGCCCCTGCTCTGGCGGCCATCCACGAGGCTCCGTCGCGCAATGGACCGTCGAGTCGCTGGCCGACCGGGTGGGCCTGTCCGAGCAGCGTTCGCGCGCCGGTTCACCGCCTTCGTCGGCGAACCGGCCATGACCTATCTGACCCGCTGGCGCGTGACGACCGCCGCGAAACTGCTGCGCGAGTCCCAGGCCCCGCTCGTGACCGTCGCGGCCCGAACGGGATACGGCTCCGAGTACGCCTTCGCCAAGGCCTTCAAGCGCGAGTACGGCCGGGCTCCCGGCGGTTACCCGCCGCGAGTCGCGTGCTGCCTGAGTCCGTTGTTCATGGTCTGATCCGGTCGCTTGACCCTCGCCGTTCCTGGCCCTGGGTGGTCCCGAGGTCTCGTACCTCGATTCGGCCTGACTTCGACCTGCTGGTACACGCCGGAGCGCAGTAGCCCTCTGACGTGGGACGAATGGCCGGGGCGGCAGAGCATGTCTTGACCGCCAGTAGAATCTGTCCACGTGACTGCTGTGTCTGCGAAGCCTCGCATCCCCAATGTCCTGGCCGGCCGCTACGCCTCCACGGAGCTGGCCGTCCTCTGGTCCCCCGAGCAGAAGGTGAAGCTGGAACGTCAGCTGTGGCTGGCGGTGCTGCGCGCTCAGAAGGACCTCGGGATCGAGGTGCCGGATGAAGCGCTGACCGACTACGAGCGTGTGCTCGACCAGGTCGACCTCGCGTCGATCGCTGAGCGCGAGAAGATCACCCGACATGACGTGAAGGCCCGGATCGAGGAGTTCAACGCTCTCGCGGGTCATGAGCAGGTCCACAAGGGCATGACCTCCCGGGATCTGACGGAGAACGTCGAGCAGCTGCAGATCCGCCTCTCGCTGGAGCTGATGCGTGACCGCACCGTGGCCGTACTGGCCCGGCTCGGCAAGCTCGCGGCGGAGTACCGCGAGCTCGTGATCGCCGGTCGCTCGCACAATGTCGCCGCGCAGGCGACGACGCTCGGCAAGCGCTTCGCGACTGCGGCCGACGAGCTGCTGGTGGCCTACGGACGGCTGGAGGACCTCCTCTCCCGTTATCCGTTGCGCGGGATCAAGGGCCCGGTCGGTACGGCGCAGGACATGCTGGACCTCCTGGGCGGTGACGCGGACAAGCTCGCCGACCTGGAACAACGCATCGCCGGGCACCTCGGTTTCGCCGAGGCGTTCACCTCGGTCGGGCAGGTCTACCCCCGCTCCCTCGACTACGACGTGGTGACCGCTCTGGTGCAGCTCGCCGCGGCGCCCTCGTCGGTGGCGAAGACCATCCGGCTGATGGCCGGCCACGAGCTGGTGACCGAGGGCTTCAAGCCCGGCCAGGTCGGCTCGTCCGCGATGCCGCACAAGATGAACACGCGCTCCTGCGAGCGGGTCAACGGCCTGATGGTGATCCTGCGGGGTTACGCCTCGATGACCGGCGAGCTGGCGGGTGACCAGTGGAACGAGGGCGACGTGTCCTGCTCCGTGGTTCGCCGGGTGGCGCTGCCCGACGCGTTCTTCGCGTTCGACGGTCTGCTGGAAACCTTCCTGACGGTGCTGGACGAGTTCGGCGCCTTCCCCGCGGTGGTCGCTCGCGAACTGGACCGTTACCTTCCCTTCCTGGCGACGACCAAGGTCCTCATGGGCGCCGTGCGGGCCGGGGTGGGCCGCGAGGTCGCCCACGAAGCGATCAAGGAGAATGCGGTCGCCTCCGCACTGGCAATGCGGGAGCAGGGTGCCGAGCGCAACGAGCTGCTCGACAAACTGGCCGCCGACGAGCGCATCCCGCTGGACCGTGCGCAGCTTGACGCGCTGATGGCGGACAAGCTCTCGTTCACGGGTGCGGCGGGCGACCAGGTGACTGTGCTGGTGTCCCGGATCGAGGAGATCACCAAGCAGCACCCCCAGGCCGCGGCCTACGCCCCCGGCTCGATCCTCTGACCGGCACCGCCCTCACCGCATGACCCCCGAGGAGCTTCGCGCCGCCCGCGACCGCATCGTCCCCGATGTGGCCGCGGGCGGTCTGCGGGTGCTCTTCTGCGGTATCAATCCGAGCCTGATGACCGCTGCCACGGGCCATCACTTCGCCCACCCCGGCAACCGGTTCTGGCCGGTCCTCCACCGTTCGGGCTTCACACCCCGGCAGCTGCTGCCCTCGGAACAGTCCGAACTTCTGCCCCTCGGCCTCGGCATCACCAACGTGGTGGGCCGGGCAACGGCCCGGGCGGACGAGCTCGGCGCGGACGAGTTCCGGAAGGGCGGGGCGGCCCTCACCGCGAGGGTCGGGCGGCTCGCGCCGACGTGGCTCGCGGTCGTCGGCATCACCGCCTACCGCACGGCCTTCGGGGAGCCCCGCGCACGGATCGGTCGGCAGGAGCGCACGATCGGCGGTGCCCATGTGTGGGCTCTGCCCAACCCCAGCGGACTCAACGCCCATTGGACGATCGACACGATGGCCGAGGAGTACGCCCGCCTCCGCGAGGCCGTCCAGGCCTCGGCGCCGGACTCTCCCGGCTGACGCCCTCACCGACCGTCGGCCCCTTCCATCCGGATCAGGGCGGGTCGACGATGGTCACCAGCACCGTCAACTCGCAGCCCCGTCCGCGCTCTTCCAGGATCAGCCCGATCGCGACCCACCGGTCCTCGACCTGCCACAGCCGGACGAATTCGCATCCGGCCACCGGATCTGCCCAGGGGTCCGGTATCACTTCGCCCGCCAGCATCCGCTCCTGGGCGCTCCACAGGCTCATCAGCTGCGGTTCGCCCCAACGGGCGGTGAGGAGGGTGAGCAGCGCGTCGTGGTCGACCAGGCCTTGGGCCCGGTATTCCGGGCCCGCCTGTTCGTCGTCATCCCACGGTTCATGGCCGATACGCAGGAATGCCGTGTGATAGCCGGGTCCGCTGACTCCCGAGACCGACGGCGTGCGCTCCTGGGGAAAGTCCCTGGTGCACATCCCGTCGATGAGGCGGAGATGGTGTGCGGTCGTCATGACGTCAGTAAACCGTCCGGCACTGACAGCCGTTGCCCTGGCCCCGGGCTCAGGCGTCGCGCCGGCGCACCGCCCACCAGCCCGCCAGGAGCGCGTCCGCCGCCCAGGCCACCGTCACGGCCAGCCCGGACCAAGGCCCGTGACTGCCCTCCGGGTTCTGGTGGAAGAGGGAGCGGCAGAGCACCGCGGCGAGCGATATGTGCAGGGCTCCCCCGAGAAATACCGAGGAGATCGCTGCGGCACCGAACGCGATGACGGCCGCGATCTGTCCGAGGCCGGGTACAGCACGACCGAGCGGCGGGCGCCTCTGGAGAGGGCCGCGCTCACCGACCGGGAGCAGGAAGTGCTCCGGTTGGTGGCCCGGGGCCTGTCGAACGCGGAGATCGCCGCCGGGCTGACCGTCGGGGTCGAGACGGTGAAGCCCCATGTCAGTTCGATTGCCGCGAAGTTGGGTGCCCGGGACCGTACACAGGCGGTCATCGCGGCGTACGAGCCCGGTTTCGTGGCTCCGAGCTGACGCAGGTTGCGGCTCGGTACCGGCTTGCGGAGCTGCTCGCAGGCCCTGCGAGCAGCGAGTACGATCCGGCAGACATGCGCACGAGCTGGGAGGACACACCGTGAGCCGGCTGACCGGGGGAGATCCGTCGCTGCTGCGGCGGATCAATTCAGCGGTGGTACTGCACGCCCTGAGAGGGGCCGGCTCGCCGACGCTGACGGATCTGACCCGGATCACGGGTCTCTCCCGTCCGACGGTCGAAGGCGTGGTCGAGGGGCTGTTCGAGGCCGGTCTGGTGGTCGAGGCCCTGCCCGACGAGAGTGAGGCACGGCGCCAGGGACGGCCTGCCCGCCGCTTCCGGTTCCGTGCCGAGGCCGGACATCTGCTGGGCGTCGAGATCGGCCCGCACCGGGTTTCGGCTCTCCTGTCGGGGCTCGACGGCCGGGTGACCGGGGCGGGTTCCCGCACGGTCTCGGAGACGGCCGGTGCGGACGAGCGGCTCGACCAGGTGAGGGCCGTGATCGCGGACCTCCTGCGCCGCACGGGTGTGGCTAGGAGCAGTCTGCGTGCCGTCGGCGTCGGCAGCCCCGGCATCGTGGAGGCCGATGGGACCGTTCGGCTGGGCACGGCGCTGCCCGGGTGGACGGGGCTCGCGCTCGGGGAGCGACTGCGGCGTTCGTTCCGTTGTCCGGTCCTCGTCGAGAACGATGCCAATGCCGCCGCCGTCGCCGAGCACTGGAAGGGCGCGGCCACCGAGTCCGACGACATCGTGTTCGTTCTGGCGGGGCTGAGCCCGGGGGCCGGTTCGCTGATCGGCGGGCGTCTGCACCGGGGGTTCGGCGGGGCGGCCGGGGAGATCGGCGCTCTGCACCTGCTGGGCAGGGACGTGACTCCGGAGCATCTGCTGTCGACCACGGGCACCCCGCTGGAGCCGCTGGACGAACAGGCGGTGGCGGTGGTGTTCGCCAAGGCACGGCAGGGTGACTCGGAGGCGCAGGCGGCCGTCGAGCGGTTCCTCCAGCGGCTCGTGCACGATGTGGCGGCCCTGGCGCTGGCGCTCGACCCGGAGCTGGTGGTGGTCGGGGGCTGGGCCGCCGGCCTGGACGGGGTGCTGGAGCCGCTGCGCGAGGAGCTGGCCCGCTACTGTCTGCGCCCGCCACGGGTGACGTTGTCGTTGCTCGGCGAGGCCGCGGTCGCGACGGGGGCCCTGCGGCTGGCGCTGGACCACGTCGAGGAGCAGTTGTTCGCCGTGGAGGGCGCGGTGACGGCCCGCCGCTGATCGCGGACGGGCCGGGCGACGTGCATGGGCCGGGTGACGTGCATGGGGGGGGTGGGCCGGGCCAACGCGGGGTGACCGCGGACGGGGCGGGAGACGCGCCGATGGCGGCCCGGCCGGTTTCCCGGCGGGCCGCCATCAGGTGGCGCTGTTCACGGAGGGCCCGGAGCCTTCCGGGCTGCGGCGGCCCGCAGGCCCCCGGCGCGCGAGGCCTCAGGAAGCCTGGCGCTCCTGCTGCTCGTCGTGGCTGATCTCCAGTGCGCCGGAGTCCCCGAAGGTGAGCCGGCAGGTGTCCGCCCGGTAGGTGGCGATGGACACGGCGGCCGTACCGCCCGCGGCGAAGTACCGGGTGGTGACGACGAGGACGGGTGCGCCGGGGAGCCGGTCGAGCTCCTTGGCGTCGTCCGCGCGAGCCGATCCGAGCTCGACGGAACGGTCCTGCCCCTCCAGGCCCAGCCGGTGCAGCTCGCGCAGCACGGCTCGGGCGCGCACGGTGCCGGACGGTGCGTCGATCGCGGAGAGGTCGGGCACCGAGGCGGCGGGCACGTAGAGAAGCTCGGCCGCCACCGCCTGGCCGTGGGTGTCGCGGATGCGGCGCACCACGTGCACGGGCTCGGTACCGGTGCCGAGCATCGCGGCCACGGCGCTCGGGGCCGCCTCGCTCGCGCAGTCGACGGGCTGCCACGCCTCGCCGGCCACACCACCCGTCCATTCGTGCTGGGCGGTGGAGACGGCGACACCCACGCGCGGCGGGGCGACCGTCGTACCGACACCTCGGCGGCGCTGCAGTCTGCCTTCGAGTTCGAGCTGCTCCAGAGCCTGCCGGAGCGTGGCACGCGCGACGCCGAACCGTGCCGCGAGGTCCCGCTCGTTGGGCAGGATCTCACCCACCGCAAAATCCGAGTCGAGTGCCTCACTGAGCACGGTCTTGAGGTGCCAGTACTTCGGCTCCTGCACCGATTCCAGCTGCGTGGTCCCCACCAAGTCCTCCGCAATCGCCCAGCGACTTTTCCGCGACGCTATTTATTAAAGGTTCCTGTCTTAAGGTGACCTTAGGATGGCGCACCCCCTTGGTCAAGACCAATCCTTATTCCGTAACGGAACGAAACGGGACTTTGGCGCAGAGCGTTCACAAGACGTTCGCGGTGCCGTGAGCCGCACGCAGCATGAAGCCCCACCACCGGGCCGGTGGCGGGGCTTCTGCGGGTCAGCCGCGGAGGAGGATCGTCCGGATTCCTCTTGGCCGGAAAGCTCGGCCGGCTACACGGCGGACAGACCGGCGAGTTTGTACGGATCGCGAACGATATAGACAGATTGCATGGCACCGTCCCGGACCTCGATCCGGCAAAAGGAGTCCGGCTTTCCTCCGACAAAGCACGCCACAGCGGGTCCGCCGTTGTACTCCGCGACGCGCACGTCCCAGTCCGGCCCCACCCCCCGGCCGACCGCGGCGAGGAACCGGCCGACCTTGTCGACTTCGGTGGCGGGGCCGGCTGTCACCGGTCCGCCCCAGCCGACACGCCGGATGGTGTCCAGCGGGAATCGCCGGAGCCCTTGAACTCCAAGCTACCGGACGGTAATTGTTGTTGACGCGATGTCTACCCACTCCAGGGAGCAGCTCCATGACCACCACGGTCTCCTTCACCGTCGATTCGGCGCACGGCCCCCGTCCCGTCTCGGTGGAGTACGAACGGACCGGTGCGGGAGAGCCGCTGGTCCTGCTCCACGGCATCGGCCACCATCACCAGGCCTGGGATCCGGTGACGCGGATCCTGGCCGCCGAGCGTGAGGTGATAGCCCTCGACCTGCCCGGCTTCGGCGCGTCTCCCGGCCTGCCGGACGGAGTTCCGTACACGCTGGAGGCGGTCACCCCGGTCCTCGGGGCCCTCTTCGAGGCGCTGGGTCTCGACCGCCCGCATGTGGCCGGCAACTCCCTCGGCGGCCTGTTCGCCCTGGAGCTGGGGCGCAGGGAGCTGGTCCGCTCGGTGACCGCCCTGTCACCCGCGGGTTTCTGGAACGAGCCGGAGCGCCGCTACGCCTTCACGACCCTGCGGGCGATGCGCCGCGCCGCGCTGGCCCTCCCGGAGCCCGCGATCGAGCGGCTCTCCGTCAGCGCGGCCGGCCGTACGGTGCTGACCAGCACCATCTACGCCCGGCCCGGCAGGCGGTCACCCGAGGCCGTCGTCGCCGAGACGCTGGCCCTGCGGGGAGCGACCGGCTTCCACCAGACGCTGGCCGCCGGTGGGGGCGTCTCCTTCACCGACGACGTGTTGGGCATCCCCGTCACCATCGCCTGGGGCACCCGCGACCGCATCCTGCTCCGGAGGCAGGGGATCCGCGCCAAGCACGTGATCCCGGAGGCCAGGCTCGTGCGCCTGCCCGCCTGCGGGCACGTCCCGATGAACGACGACCCTGCCCTGGTGGCCCGCGTCATCCTCGACACCAGCCGCTGAGGGGGCGTCACGCCGCCGGGTGACGGCCTCGCGGCGCCCCAGGAGACCTGAGCCGAGCGCCACCCCGGCGCCGACCAGCAAGCTCCCGGCGCCCTGCGCCGGGCCGTACGTCCCGGCTCCGACGAGCGGCGCCGTCAGCGCGGCGGAGACCGGGATGAGGCCGGAGAAGAGGGTGGCGCGTTCGGCCCCGATGCGTTGCAGGCCGATGTACCAGCAGACGAAGCCGATCACGGTCACGACGACGGCCTGCCACAGCAGGGCCGTCGTCTCAGCCGATGTGGGCACCCGCAGGAACGCGACACCGTCCATCACCAGGCCGAGCAGCACGGACTGCACGGCGGCGACGGCACACACCGTCGCCGCGAGCAGCTTCGGGCCGAGGGACCGCAGCACCGGTACGGCCAGGACCGCGAAGCCGACCTCGCCCGCGAGGGCGCCCACCGACCAGCAGACGCCCGCCAGGTCGGTGCGCCCCCAGCCCTGGACCGTGAACGCTCCGGCGGCGACGAGCCCGGCGGCGTACAAGGTGGTACGGGAGGGGCGGCGGCTCTCCAGAAGGGGGGCCAGTACGCCGACGACGATGGGCGCGCAGCCGACGAGGACGCCCGGAACGGCTGGCTCCGCGGTCCGTTCCGCCGCCAGGATGGCCAGGTTGAAGCCGACCATGCCGACCGCGGCCAGCAGGCCGAGCCGCGTCCAGTGGCGCCCGGTGAGGCTCCGGAGCGGGACGGCCACGGGGTCGGGGCCCCGCCGCAGCAGAGCGGCCAGCAGCAGGGCGGCCAGGCCGTAGCGGAGCGCCTGGCCGCCCGCGTACGGGTAGTCGCCGAGGACGCTGTTGGCGGTGAAGGAGGCCCCCACCAGCACACAGGCGAAGGCCGCCAGAAGGGCCCCGCGCAGAGAGTTCGCGTTCATGACGGTGACGCTAGGTTCGGGATCGGACCGGTTTAAGGTCCACTTCCATGACGTCTTCGAGGACCAATTCGACCGGTGGAGGCGGCCGCGGTGGATCCGGCGGCCTCGATTCCACCTCGCCGGCCTGGGAGTTGCTGCTGCCCGCCGCTGCCGCGCCGGCGCGCGGACGGGGGCGCGCGCTCCGGTCCGCCCTGCGCGAGGCCGTCCGCTCGGGCCGCCTGGTCGCGGGTACGAGGCTGCCGTCCAGCCGGGAACTCGCCGCAGATCTCGGGGTGTCGCGCGGGCTGGTCACGGAGGCGTACGAGCAGCTGACCGCCGAGAGCTACCTGCGCAGCGGACAGGGCGCGGGGACCTGGGTGAGCGACGGAGTTCGCGCGGCAGCGCATTCCGTACGCGATCTGGCGCCGCGCGCGCCGGGCGCGCGGGTGGACTTCCGGCCGGGTGTGCCCGACCTCTCGCTCTTCCCGCGTGCCGCGTGGGCCGCCACCCAGCGGACGGTGCTCGGACGGCTGCCGCACAGTGCGCTGGGTTACCCCGATCCGCGGGGGCTGCCGGAGCTGCGGGAGGCGCTGGCCGGACTGCTGGCCCGGCGACGCGGGGTGGTGGCCGATCCCGAGCGGCTGGTGGTCTGCTCGGGGGTGGCACAGGCGACGACGCTGATCGGCTTCGTACTCCGAGAGCAGGGCCTGGCCTCCGTCGGGGTGGAGGACCCGGGGAGTCCGGAGCACGCCTCGCTGTTCGCGGCGACGGGCCTGAGCGCGACGCCCCTGCCTCTCGACACGGAGGGGGTCGCACTGGGACCGCTGCGGCGCTCCGGCGTGCGCGCCATGGTGACCACTCCGGCGCACCAGTTCCCGACCGGAATCGCGTACTCCGCCGAGCGCCGCCGTGCGTTGCTCGACTGGGCGCGCGAGGCGGACGCCGTGATCATGGAGGACGACTACGACGGGGATTTCCGCTACGACAGGGCTCCGGTGGGGGCGTTGCAGGGGCTCGACCCGGAGCGTGTCGTGTACACCGGGTCGGTGAGCAAGTCGCTGGCTCCGGGTCTGCGGCTGGGCTGGCTGATCGCTCCCGCCGCGCTGACCGGCCGGGTCGTCGCCCGCAAGCGGACCATGGACCTGGGAAACCCCGCCATCGACCAGGCGGTGCTGGCCGACTTCATCGTGCGCGGCGCCTACGACCGGCAGCTGCGCCGCTGTCAGCGTGCCTACCGGGAGCGCCGCGACGCCTTGGTGGCCGCGCTCGACGAGCACTTTCCCGGCACGGTGGTCAGCGGTATCGCGGCAGGCCTGCACATCATCGCGCGGCTGCCCGAACAGTACGGCCCCGAGGCCGCGTTCCTGAGCCGCGCGGACCGGGCGGGCGTCGCGCTGCGGCCACTGAGCGACTGCGGGGACGCCGGGCCCGAGGACGGCACGGTGGCGCTCGTACTCGGCTACGCCCATCTGGGGGCGGGTGAGGTCTCCCGGGGCGTCGGGATGCTCGCGGCCGCGCAGGGGCCGGGCGCGGGTGCTCGTGCCTGACGGCACCTTGGACCGGCTCCGTTCACCCGGCGTTGGGACAGCGGCCGCCGCGGCCCACTAGGCATGGGGGCGGAGACCGGCTCCGGCCCGACGGAGCGCTGCGGCCGCCCCGGCCCGGTGTCCGCCCGCCCGTTCCGTCCGCCGTCCTGGAGGCGCTTCGATGCCGCACCGTCCGCACATCCCCTCGCCCGGCCGCCGTACCGTTCTGCGGGGCTCCCTGCTCGTCCCGACTGCGGCCGTCCTGCCCGTGGCCGCCGCCGCGGCTCCCGCCCTGGCACTGGCGGGGCGGCCGGAGGCCGCGTGGGGGGTGCAGGTGGGGAGCGTCACCGCCTCATCGGCGCTGGTGTGGGTGCGGTCGGACCGGCCCGCCCGGATGCTGGTGGAGACCGCGGCGACGGAGTCCTTCCGCCGGGCCCGGAGCTGGTACGGGCCGCTGATCGGCCCTGGATCGGACTTCACCGGCACCACTCCCCTGTACGGCCTTCCGGCGGGCGAGCAGGTGCACTACCGCGTCACGCTGGCCGACCCGGGCGATCCGCGCCGTACGGGCAGACCGGCGTACGGAACGTTCCGTACCGCTCCGGCCCGCCGTGGGGACGGGGCGCGCTTCCTGTGGTCCGGGGACATCGCGGGGCAGGGATGGGGCATCAACCCGGACATCGGCGGCTACCGGGTGTACGAGGAGATGCGCCGCCTCGACCCGGACTTCTTCCTGTGCAGCGGCGACACCGTCTATGCGGACGGGCCGCTCCAGCCGAGCGTGACGCTGCCCGACGGCAGGGTGTGGCGCAACGTCATGACCGAGGAGAAGGCCAAGGTCGCCGAGACACTGGACGAGTACCGGGGGAACTTCCGCTACAACCTGCTCGACCGCAACGTCCGGCGCTTCAACGCGCAGGTGCCCTCCGTCGTCCAGTGGGACGACCACGAGGTGCGCAACAACTGGTACCCGGGCCAGATCCTCGACGACGCGCGCTACACCGAGAAGAACGTCGACATGCTCGCGGCCCGCTCCGCGCGCGCCTTCCACGAGTACTTTCCCGTGTCGGCGCCGAACAGCGCGTACGGCACCTCCTCGCGGCGCTCCCGCATGTACCGGGTCGTCCACCACGGGCCGCTGCTGGATGTCTTCGTCCTCGACATGCGGTCGCACCGCAACCGCAACTCACCGGGCCGCCAGGCCGACGACACGACCGGCATCCTCGGTGCCGAGCAGCTGCGCTGGCTCAAACGCTCCCTCGCCGAGTCCCGCGCGGTGTGGAAGGTGATCGCGGCCGACATGCCGCTCGGCCTGGTGGTGCCGGACGGGGCGACGGACTTCGAGGCGGTGGCGCAGGGTGATCCGGGCGTTCCGCTCGGCCGGGAGCTGCAGATCGCGGAGTTGCTGCGGTTCATCAAGCACCACAAGGTCACCGGCACCCTGTGGCTCACGGCGGATGTGCACTACACGTCGGCGCAGCACTACGCCCCTGAGCGCGCGGCGTTCAAGGATTTCGCACCGTTCTGGGAGTTCGTCTCGGGCCCGCTGGCCGCAGGGGGATTTCCGGCCAATGCCCTGGACGGCACGTTCGGACCCGACCGTGTCTTCGTCCGGGCGCCGGACCGGGCCAATGTGTCGCCGATGGAGTCGCCGCAGTTCTTCGGTGAGGTCGAGATCGACGGCGGCAGCGCGGAGCTGACGGTGCGTCTGCGGGCGGAGGGAGGCGGGGTGCTGTTCACCAAGGTGCTGCGGCCGGGCCGCGTCGGCCAGTGAGGGAGCGCCTGCGACCTGCGGGGACGGCTGTGCCAGGGTCCGTTGTCAGTGGTGGGTCCTACCGTTTCTTCCATGACCCGATCCGTTCAGGCCTTGGCCTACGCACGCCCCTCCGCCCTGGAGTCCTCGCAGGTGGGGGCCACCCTCGGCCTGGAGACCGCGGGCGCTCTCACCCCGCGCGGGGCGGAGGCGCATCCGCGGTTCTTCGCCGGATTCCTCTCCTCTCCGCGCATCGCCGCCCGGGGGCTGCTGGCGGTGGCCGACGTGGCCGCCGCCCGTTACTACCAGCGTGCCCTGCCCGCCTCCCTCGATCCGGTGGTGACGGGGAACGGAGACCGGCTGCGCTTTGAGTCGTTCTCCGGCTGTTGCGGGGTGTACGCGCGCCTCGATGTGCTGCAGGAGGGCCTGGAGGGGCAGCGCGCGGGGCACGGCACGACCAATGTGGACGTGAACAATCCGCTGCGAGAGGCCCTTTCCCGGATAACGGCGGACGACCCGCTGCATCTGCGGGTGGGCCCCGAGGAGTTGGCGGTCACCACGCTGGACGGCCCGGTGGTGGAGAAGAAGGTGCCGCTGCCGGACCGGTGGCTGAGAGGGTTCGCCGAGGCGCAGGTGGCCTCGGCCGGGTTCGATCTGCGGGCCGAGCTGTCGGCGGCGCAGGCGGTGGCGTTCCTGCGCTCCCTGCCGCGCGGCTCGGGCAACGCGGCCCGGGGCGCTCAGTGGGTGGTGGCCTCAGGCTCCGCTCTGCGGCCGACGACCCGGCCGGTGCCGGGCGCGGTGTGCCTGCCGGGGCCCGAGCGGCTGGTGGCGTTGCAGCGGGTGCTACGTCATGCGACGGCTCTGCGGGTGTACGGGCCTCCGGTCCCCGACGGTGCGCCGGCGGCAAGCGCCTGGGAGGTGGTCCTGCCGGGGATGCGGCTCACGCTGACGCTGTCGCCGGATTCCTCGCGCGGGTTCTCGGGCGAGGGCGGCGTCCTGGAGGCGCTCGCCACCGATGAGGCGGCGGCCGACGCCGAGCTGGTCTCCGTCCTGCTCGCCTGGGAGCCGACGATCGAGCCGGCTTCCCTGGCCGAGCAGTCGGGGCTGGGTGTCGAGCGGGTACGGACCGCGCTCACCCGGCTCGGCACGGCGGGCCGGGTGGGCTACGACCTGGCGGACGCGGCCTACTTCCACCGCGAACTGCCCTACGACTCCGACCGGGCGGAACGCCACAACCCGCGTCTGGTGGCCGCCCGCGAGCTGGCCGGCACGGAGGCGGTGTCGCTGGACGGCGCGCTGGCGTACGTGACCTCCGGCGACCGGCGCTACCAGGTGCGCGAGAGCGACGGAACGCTCACCTGCACCTGCCAGTGGTGGGCGGACTACCGGGGAAAGCGGGGCCCGTGCAAACACGCCCTGGCCGTGACGATGGTCCGGCGCGGCGCGACGGTCGCCGGAGGTGTGCGATGACCGACCTGCTCACCGCGGTACGCGCGGGACAGCACCGCGAGGTTCCGGCGCTGGTGCTCCGGCTGGACCGGGCCGGGCGCAGAGCGGCACTGGCCGAGGTGAAGGAGCTGCGCAAGGAGGCCCGGGGCTGGGAGTGGCAGCGGCAGGACAAGATCCGCAAGGCGCTCCTGGTGGCCGGGGCCGGCTGTCACACCGGGGCGGCGGGCTGTGCCGCCTGGATCGGCGGCCGCGACCTGCGCAGCTGGTCGCGGTCCCCGTACCCGCTGATCCTCGTGGCGCTGGGCGACCGCGATCCGGCCTGGCTCGGCGATCTCGCCGACCGGCTGGCGGCGAAGTCGCTCAACTCCGAGGCGGAGTACACCTTCATCAGCGAGCTGGTACGGATGGCGGGGTGCCCGATCCCGACGACGGACAGTCTCGTCGAGGGCTGGTCCGAGCGGATCAGTACGGGGCGGTGGCGCGGCAGTTCCGGGCGGGTGCCGCTGGTCGGCGTCCTGCGCTCCGACCCGCACGTCGCCGTGCTCGCACCCCGGCTCTTCGAGATGCAGGAGCTTCCTTCGCAGGTCGGCTGGTACGACACGCCGGATTCGACCGACCACTGGCCGGCCGCGCTCTGCGCGCTCGCCGAGGAGGGGGTGCTCGACCGGTCGCAGCTGGTCGAGCGGTGTGTGACGCGCCTGGTGCGCGGCGGCAAGACCGGTGACCAGCGCTTCTTCCTCAAGGTGCTCCAGCAGCTGAGCATCACGGGGGACGAGGAGCAGGCCCACCTCCGCGACTGGATGGGGATGGCGGCGGACGGCATCTCGGTGGTGGCCTCCCAAG
Source organism: Streptomyces sp. NPDC006261 (assembly GCF_040613515.1). Taxonomy (NCBI): domain Bacteria; kingdom Bacillati; phylum Actinomycetota; class Actinomycetes; order Kitasatosporales; family Streptomycetaceae; genus Streptomyces; species Streptomyces sp. NPDC006261. The sequence continues at coordinate 43,865 of NZ_JBEXSI010000033.1, read as the reverse complement.
CCCAGGACGTGCTCGCGCGGCTGGACGCACGGGCCGAGCTGTCCACCGGAGATCTCGCCGAGATGTCGGGCGCGGTCCTCTTCCGCCGGGAGAAGAAGCTGGTGCGGGGCCAGTTGATCCTGCTGGGGAAGGTGCTGAGCCGGGAGCCCTCGACTGCGGGTGAGCTGCTACCGGTGGTCGCCGAGGCGTTCGGGAACGAGGACGTCGCCCTCCAGGAGCGGGCGCTCAAGCTGATCGCGCGCCATCTTCCGGCCGACGATGCGGCGCTGCGGGAGGAGCTGTCCTTCGCCGCCGCGCAGCTGGGCCCGCTGCACCGGGAGGCGGTCACCGCCCTGTTCGGGACGGTGGGCGGGGAGGCGTCGGCGGCGGGCCGCCCGTACGAGGAGCTGCTGCCGCCCGTGCCGGTCCTGTCCCGGCTCGACCCGGCGCCGGGGAGCGTGGCGGAGCTCGTCGAGGAGGTGGCGGCCCAGCTGAAGTCCCGTTCCTGGCAGGGCTCCACCCCGGGAGCCCTGGCCGCTGCGTCCGGGACCTCCGCTTTCGAGCGCACGCTGGACGGGCTCGTCCGCGTTGCGCGCACCAAGCGGGCCGAGCTGACGGAGGCGCTGCGGGAGGCCCTGGCCGGGACGTGGTTCATCGAGCGCGGATTCGAGCGGCAGCCCGAGCCGGCGTATCTGACGCCGGGCGACGCGCTGGCCCTCGTAGTGGGCTCGCTCCTCGGCCGGGTCCCGTACCAGGCCGTCGTCGAGGGGAAGAGCCGGTGGACCGGCACCGGGACGTGTGCCCATGCGGCACTGAACGGGGTGCTGCTCGCCCGGGCGTGGGAGGCGGCCGGTGATGTGGCGACCGACCGGGTCCCCTTCCTGCTCGCCACCCCTACCTGGCATACCGGTTCGCTGGACGCGGCGGAGCTGGTCGAGCGGCTGCGGACCTATCAGCGTCTCGGCGTCGCCCCGGGTCCGGCCGACTTCTCCCAGGCCCTGCTGCGCGTGTGCAGGAACGGCGCGTCGGTGGCCGCCGAGGCCGCCGCGTCCCTCTCCACGCCGGAAGGGGACCGGCTGGCCGCCTGGATACGGGCCGACGAGCCTGTGGCTCCCGTCCTGCGGCACGGTCTCACCAGCCACCGGCCCTCGGCCGACAACTGGTGGCAGCGGTCCGCGTCGGGTGTACGGCACGTACTGCTCGCCACCAAGGAACGGCTGGTGATCCAGCAGGAGTTCCCGCGATCCTTCCACTGGCTGGGCCGACCGCACGTGCCCAACGCCCGGGAGTGCTACCACTGGGGCGCCGAGCAGTGCCCGCACTGGGCCGCCACGCTGCCCGAGGACGGCGAGACCCTGGCCGCGTGGCTGATGCCGGATCTGCTGCGCACCGCCGACGACGGGCCCAGGGGCGGTGCCTGGTTCCTCCCGCCGCTCGTGGAGACGGGAGGCGAGGCCGGTGTCGCGGTGCACCTCGCCCTGGCCTACGGGCTGGGTGCACGGCACCCCGAGGACCGGATGTCCGCCGTGGACGCGTTCCTCATGCTGGCCGCTCAGGGACGGCTGGACACCGCGCTGCTCGGGCGTGAGCTGGGGGTCCTCGTCGACCACGACATGGTCAAGGTCAGCCGACTGGCCGACGCCGCCCGGACGGCGGCCGCCACCGGTGCCTACCGGACCGTGCTGGGCGTGCTCGCCGGGGCGCTGCCGACCCTGCTGGCGTACGAGAAGACGCCCCGGGGGATCGGGGACCTGCTGGCCGTGGCAGCGGAGTGCGCCGAGCGCTGCGGTCCGGAAGGCATCGAGCACCGCGGTCCGGAGGGGATCGAGCCGATCGCCGGGCTGGCCGCGACGGCCGGGCGCAAGGGGTCCTCGCAGACCGTCCGCCAGGCCGCCCGCTTGCAAACGGCCATCGTCAGGCTCCGCGGTCAGGGGCCGAGTGATCACCAGCCACGGTGATCGCAGGAAACAGAAGGTGGCCGGAAAAACGATGATAGGGGATCAGATTGACACTTAACCCATCAGTCACAAGGTGTTCGTGATCAGGCAACACCAGTCATCCACAGTGAGGATATGACTGATGTGACGTCTTCGAAGACCGCCCGCCGTCCGCACCACTGGCGGCGTGACCTGATCGAGCTGGCCGCCCTGTTCACCGCGGTCGCCGTGGCCGACGCGATCGCCGATCTGATCGGACACCAGCCCGACGGGGCCTACCTGCTCATGGCGTCGGCCGTGGCCCTGGTGGCCACGGCGACGTTTCACACCTGGTGGGCGCGCCGGCACAGCAACGCTCCTCCGCCGGAGGAACCGGGCGCGCCCGGTCCGACGCGGGACGAGGTCACCGGCTCGATGGACGGGTCCGGAGCCGAGGCCGGGTCGGGGACCGGGGAGACGGTCCTGTGGCGGATGCGGACGACCGTGCGCGACGCCCCGGGCAGTCTGGCCGCGCTGTGCCTGGTGCTCGCCCGGCTCCGTATCGACATCCTGACGCTGCAGACCCACCCGCTGGCGGACGGGACGGTCGACGAGTTCTTGCTGAGGGCGCCCGCCTCGCTCCCGGCGCAGGAGCTGACCCGGCAGATGTCGGGCGCGGGCGGCACCTCTACCTGGATCGAACGGGCGGACACCCACGATCTGGTCGACACCCCGACCCGGGTGCTCTCTCTCGCCACCCGCACGGCGCTCGATGCGGCGGAACTCCCCCTCGCCCTACGCCAGTTGCTCGGACGCTGCACCATCCACTCGCTGCCCGCCGTCTCCATCACCGGCCGCCCGACCGGGGAGAGCGCGCCGGTCGAAGGCGTGCTGGAGGAGACGGTGATGCGCCTGCGCGACCCGTCCGGCGGCGTCATCTCCGTCGAACGGCCCTACCTGCCCTTCACCCCGACCGAGTTCGCCCGGGCCCGCGCCCTGGTGGAGCTGGACGCCCGGCTCGGCCCGCGGGTGCCCCGAAGCGAGGACATCCTCACGCTGCCCGAGGGCAATGAGATCACCGTGCGCCGCGCTGACCGCAGCGATCTCGCCGCCGCCCGCGCCATGCACGACCGGTGCTCCCCGGACACCCTGGGCCTGCGCTACCACGGGCCCGTCAAAGACGCGGACCGCTACCTGGACCACCTGCTGAGCCCGCGGTTCGGCCGCACGCTGGCCGCCCAGACCACCTCCGGCAAGCTGGTGGCCCTCGGCCACCTCCTCTGGGACGGCGACGAGACCGAGGTGGCCCTCCTCGTCGAGGACGACTGGCAGCGCCGGGGCATCGGCTCGGAGCTGCTCGGCCGTCTGGTGCAGCTCGCCGAGGAGGCGGGCTGCGACAGCGTGTACGCCGTCACCCAGTCCCGTAACACCGGCATGGTCGCGGCGATGCGCGCCCTGGAGCTGCCCCTCGACTACCAGATCGAGGAAGGCACCCTGGTCATCACCGCGCGGCTGACGCGTGCGACGGAGCTGACGCGTGGGACGGACGAGCGGACGCCTCAGCCGACGGACGCGCGGACGACTCAGCGGTTTGAGCCCGCGGAACGGGCCCGTCGCTGAGCGCCTGGCACAGGTCGGCCCAGAGATCCTCGACGTCCTCGAGCCCGACCGACATGCGCAGCAGCCGGTCACCGACGCCCGACGCCTGCCGGTCCCCCTCGTCCACGATGCGGTGACTGATGGAGGCCGGATGCTGGATGAGCGAGTCCACACTGCCCAGGCTGACGGCGGGCGTGATGAGCCGCACGCCGGCGATCACGGCGTGCGGGTCCCCGTACACCTCGAAGGAGACCATCGCCCCGCCGATCTCCGGGTAGTGCACCCGGGCGATCCGGGGGTCGGCGGTCAGTCTGCGCGAGAGCTCGGCGGCGCTCGCCGAGGCGGCCCGTACGCGTACCGGCAGCGTGGACAGTCCCCGCAGGAGCAGGTAGCCGGCCAGCGGGTGCAGCACTCCGCCGGTGGCGAACCGCACCTGGCGCAGCCGGGCGGCGAACTCCTCGTCGCAGGCCACGACTCCGCCCATCACATCGCCGTGCCCGCCGAGGTACTTGGTGGCGCTGTGCAGGACGAACCGGGCGCCGTGTTCGACGGGCCGCTGGAGCACGGGGGTGGCGAAGGTGTTGTCGACCAGGAGCGGCACGGATCCGCAGGAGTGGGCGACGGCCCGGATGTCGATCTCGGCCAGGGTGGGGTTGGCCGGGGTCTCGACCATGACCAGACCCGTGTCCGCGCGGATCGCGTCGGCGATGCCGGCCGGGTCGGTCCACGTCACCTCGGTGCCCAGCAGCCCGGCACCCAGCAGGTGGTCGCTGCAGCCGTAGAGCGGCCGGACCGCGACGACATGCCGCAGCCCCATGCTCGCGCGGGCCAGCAGGACCGCCGTGAGAGCCGCCATGCCGCTGGCGAACGCGACAGCGCTGTCGGTCCCCTCCAGCCGCGCGAGCGCCGTTTCGAAGCGGGCGGTGGTCGGGTTGTCGAGCCGTGCGTAGACGGGCGGGCCGTCCGGCCGGGCGCCCGTGGTGGCGAAGGCGTCGATCCGCTCGGCCTCGCCGCGCGAGTCGTAGGAGGGGTAGGTGGTGGACAGGTCGAGCGGAGGGGCGTGCAGGCCGAGGGAGGCGAGATCGTCGCGTCCGGCGTGCACGGCTTCGGTGGCCAGCGCCCTGGACGGGGTGGGGGCAGGGGGCGTCATCGAGACTTCGTTGTCCATGACAACACTCTGAACAGTTACCGGCTCGTACTGGCGAGAGACCGTGTTACGTTCGCCGCATGGCCGATTCTGTCGCTCTGGATCCGGTGGATCTACACATTCTGCGACTCCTGCAGAACGATGCGCGGACCACGTACCGCGAGCTCGCCGCGGAGGTGGGGGTCGCCCCCTCGACCTGCCTGGACCGGGTGAGCCGGCTGCGCCGCTCCGGGGTCATCCTCGGCGATCAGCTGCGGCTGGATCCGGCGAAGCTCGGCCGGGGGCTCCAGGCGCTGCTTCTGGTGCAGGTCCGGCCGCACCGCCGCGAGCTCATCGGCCCGTTCGTCGACCGGGTCCGGGCCCTGCCGGAGTCCCGCGCGCTCTTCCATCTCACCGGCCCCGACGACTATCTGGTCCAGGTGGCGGTGGCCGATGCGGCGGATCTCCAGCGGCTGGTCCTGGACGAGTTCACCTCGCGTCGGGAGGTGGCACGGGTGGACACCCGGCTGATCTTCCAGCAGTGGGACTGCGGCCCGCTGCTGCCGCCCGGCGAGCCGGTCCGCCCGTGACCGCCGGTGAACCGGTCCGCCCGTGATCGTCTTTCGGACGGACGCCGTCAAACGGTGGTGACGGGGAGGGGCCCGCCGTTGGAGGATGTCCGCATGTCAGACACTTCGAGCAGCGCGCTGCCCCGTCAGGTCGCCGACGCCTACGTCGACGCAGTCATCGAACTCGACCCCATCACGGGCACCTATCTGGGTGTCCCGGAAAGCTCGCGCCGCCTGCCCGATTTCTCACCGGCCGGTCAGGCCGCGGTCGCCGACCTCATCCGCGCCACACTGCTGAAGCTGGACGACGCGGAGCGGCTGCCGGGAGCCGACAGCGATGAGGAACGCCGCTGCGGGCGGCTCCTGCGGGAGCGGCTGACGGCGGAACTCGCCGTGCACGACGCGGAGGAGGGGCTGCGGACCGTCTCCAACCTGCACTCGCCCGCGCACAGCCTCATCGGGGTCTTCACGGTCACCCCCACCGCCACGGAGGAGGACTGGGCGGCGGTCGCGGAACGGCTGCGCGCGGTCCCGGCCGCGGTCGAGGGGTACCGGGCCTCGCTCGGGCTGGGTCTTGAGCGCAAGCTGTACGCCGGGCCCCGCGCGACCGCCACCTTCATCGGACAGCTCACCGAGTGGAGCGGAGGCGGTGAGAGCACGGCGTTCTTCGCGGACTTCATCGCCCCCGCACCGGAGGCCCCGCGTCCGGAGCTGACCGAGGCCGCCCAGCTCGCGACCGCCGCTTTCGCCTCCCTGCGGGACTGGATGCGTGACGTCTACGCCCCGGCGGTGGAGGGGGCACCCGACACGGTGGGCCGGGAGCGCTACGCCCGCTGGACGCGCCAGTTCAACGGGACGGACCTCGATCTCGACGAGGCGTACACATACGGGTGGTCCGAGTACCACCGCCTGCTGGCCGAGATGAAGACCGAGGCCGCGAAGATCCTTCCGGGCGCGGGTCCCTGGGAGGCGCTCGCCCACCTCGATGTGCACGGCAAGCACATCGAAGGGGTCGAGGAGGTCCGGGAGTGGCTCCAGGGCCTGATGGACGAGGCGATCGAGGCGCTGGACGGCACGCACTTCGAACTGGCCGAGCGGGTACGGAAGGTGGAGTCCCGCATCGCCCCGCCCGGCGGCGCCGCGGCCCCGTACTACACGGGCCCCTCCGAGGACTTCTCGCGCCCCGGGCGCACCTGGCTGCCCACCATGGGCGAGACCCGCTTCCCCGTGTACGACCTGGTCTCGACCTGGTACCACGAGGGCGTTCCCGGCCACCACCTGCAGATCGCGCAGTGGAAGCACGTCGCCGACAGCCTCTCCCGCTATCAGACATCGCTCGGCCAGGTCAGCGCCAACGCCGAGGGGTGGGCGCTGTACGCGGAGCGGCTGATGGACGAGCTGGGATTCCTGCCCGACGCGGAACGGCGCCTGGGCTATCTCGACGCGCAGATGATGCGGGCCTGCCGGGTGATCGTGGACATCGGCATGCACCTGGAGCTGGAGATTCCGGCCGACTCGCCCTTCCACCCGGGCGAGCGCTGGACGCCGGACCTGGCGCAGGAGTTCTTCGGCAGCCACAGCGGGCGGCCGGCCGACTTCGTGGAGAGCGAGCTGACCCGCTACCTGTCGATGCCGGGCCAGGCCATCGGCTACAAGCTGGGCGAGCGGGCATGGCTGCTCGGCCGGGAGAACGCCCGCGCGGCACACGGGGACGCGTTCGACCTCAAGGCCTGGCACATGGCGGCGCTCTCCCAGGGGTCGCTCGGCCTGGACGATCTGGTGGACGAGCTGTCCAGGCTCTGACCTGACCCGCCCGTCGGCCGGGAACCGTTCCTGGAGCGGGTCCCGGCCGGTGGTGGAGCCCGACGAACGCCTCAGCAGCCGCGGTCGGCGTCGTCGGCCGGGCCGTGAGCTGGTCGGCGGCGCGCCGCTCGCCGCCCTGCCAGGTCTCGAAGGCGAAGCCCTCGCGCGCCCAGTATGCCGTGACAGCGGCTCGGCCTCGGTGCGAACCCGACCGTTCGCCGGGAAACGACGGGGAGCGAACTCCGCCGGGGAACGACGGGGAGCGAACGGGGAGCGGATCAAGGAGAGCGTGCCTCAGATGCGGTGGTGCACCGTCGATCCGTGCCGGTCCTTGACCACTTCGAGCCGGGCGGGGATGCGGCGGCGCAGATCGGCCACGTGGCTGACGATCCCGACGCTGCGGTCCCGCTCCCGCAGCGAGTCCAGTACGTCGAGGACCTCGTCCAGAGTCTGGTCGTCCAGGCTGCCGAAACCCTCGTCGATGAAGAGGGTGTCCAGGCGTACGCCCCCGGCTTCCTCGGTGACGACATCGGCGAGACCGAGCGCCAGCGCCAGGGAGGCGAAGAACGTCTCCCCGCCGGAGAGCGTGGACGTGTCCCGTTCGCTGCCGGTCCACGCGTCCACGACATGGAGTCCGAGCCCGGCCCTGCGGCCGCCCGCGCGGGCGTCGGAGTGGACCAGGGTGTAGCGGCCGGAGGACATCCGTTGCAGCCGGGCGGTGGCCGCGGCCGCCACCTGTTCGAGGCGGGCGGCGAGAACGTACGCCTCCAGGCGCATCTTGCGTTCGTTGTCGGCGGAGGTCCCCGCGGTGAGACCCGCGAGCCGGGCGACCCGCTCGTACTCCTGTCGCACCGGTCCCAGCCGCCGTACCTCCTCGGCCGCCCGTCCCGAGAGCCGGTCGAGTTCGGCGCACCGGTCGCGGGCGGCGGCGCGTGCCGAGGCGGCTTCGTGCAGCAGCCATTCGGCCGTCTCGTGGGCACTTTCGGCCGCTGCGACCTGCGCCGCCGGGCGTTCGGCGGCTTCGCGTGCGTCCCGTTCGGCGCGGCGGTCGGCGACCGCCGCCGCCTCCGCCTGCCAGGCGTCGATGCGGTGCTGGAGGTCGCGCTGTGCGGCGGCGCCGAGAAGCGTCGCGGCAGCGGCCTGCGGGGTGTCGAACCCGGCCTTGAAGGCCGCGTCGGAGAGCCGGCCGTCGGCCTCCTTGCGCCGCTGGGCCGCGTCCTGTTCGGTGCGTACGGCCTCGGCGGCGTCGGCGAGGAGCGCCACCCGGCGGGTAAGCCGGTCCGCGTGCGCGGCGACGGACTCCGACTCGCCTCGGGCGGCGGCGATCTGCTCCTCCAGGGCGGCTTGCTCGCGGTCGAGTGCCTCGCGCTGGGAGGTGCGGGCGGCGGTCCGGTTCCTGGCCTCCTGTCGCTGCTCCACCCGCTCGTCGTGCTCGCGTTCGGCGACGGCGAGGGCTTCGCGCGCGGCATGCGTCCCGGCGGCGAGGCGGTGGGCCGCAGCGTGTTCGCCGGTCAACCGCTCGACGAGGGAGCGGAGTTCGCTGACGCTGGGGGATGCGGAAGCGTCCTCCCCCTGGGCCTCCGTCTCCGCCGCCGCATGCCGTTCGCGTACGAGCGCGAGTGCGTGCTCGACGCTGGTGCGGGCCACCTCGGCGGACCGGTGGACGGCGAGGGCCTTCTCCTCGGTGGCCCGGTCCACATGGCCGTCGCCGGGGCTGGCGGGCGCCGGGTGATCGGCCGAGCCGCAGACCGTGCACGGCTCGCCAGCGACGAGACCGGCCGCCAACTCCGCAGCGATGTCCCGCAGACGGCGCTCCCGCAGGTCAAGCCAGGATTTACGTGCGTCCAGGGCCTGTTCACGTGCGGTGGCAAGCTTCTCCCGGGCGCCCGTCAGGTCGTCGGCCAGCGCGTCGCGCCGACGTGCCGCCTCCAGTCGGCGGCGGGCCGGGTCGAGGCGTCCCGCCAGTTGCTCGGCGTGAGTGGCGGCTTCCTGCGCCGTCTCCACGCGCTGCGCGAGTTCCGCGCGGGTGGCATCCCAGCCGGCCAGCCACGCCTCCGCCTCCCGGACGATCTCGTCGTCGGCGCGGGCGTCGCGGTTCAGCCGGACGCGCTCCTCGTCGATCCGCGCGCTGCGCACCTCCGCCTTGCGGGCCGCTTCGAGTCCGCCGAGCTCCTGCCGGAACCGACGCTCCATCTCGGCGAGCTGCCCGGCACCCGCGTCGGCCAGGTCCGCGGGCAGCAGCCCTCTGGCCCGGTCCAGGGCGCCGCTCGCCGCCCGGTACGCCCGCTCGGCCTCCTCGCGCAGCTCCAGCGCCGGGACGACCCGGTCCGCCTTCCGGGCGCGCTCCAACTGCTCCTGCCAGCGGTCGTGTTCGGGGCGCCGCCTCTCCAGCGCCTCGGCGCGCCGGCGGGTCTCCTCGTGGCGCTGCTGGAGGCGGGCCAGTTCGCGTTCGGCGTCCAGCGCGCTGCGGGCGGCCAGTTGGCGGTTCTCCGCCTCCGCCAGCACCGCGTGGGCGATCTCGAGGTGCTCGCGGGCGGCGCTGCGCACGATCGCGGCCCACTCCAGAACGGCTTCGGCGAGGCCCGGTTCGCCCGGCCGGTCAGCGGGCGGCGCGGCCTCGGTCGCCGCAGGGCCGCCTGCCTGGGCGATGCGCTGGGCGAGGGCGAGGACCTGCTCGTCACCGGATCTCACCCGGGCCTCGGCACCCCGGCGCAGTTCGGCGAGGCGCTCCTCGACGGCGGCGAAGCGGCGGGTGTCGAAGAGCTTGCCGAGCAGTTTGCCGCGGGCCTCGGCGTCGGAGCGCAGGAAACGGGCGAAGTCACCCTGGGGCAACAGCACGACCTGGCAGAACTGGTCCCGGCTCATGCCGATCAGCTGCGCCAGTTCCTCGCCGATCTCCTGGTGCGACTTGCTGAGGGCCTGCCAGCCGCGCTCGGGATCGTAACTCCGCAGTCGGCTCTGGGCCTTCTCCAGGGTGAAGCCGCCGCCGCGCTTCTTGGGGCGCGGCTGGGCGGGGCTGCGGGTGACTTCGAGGCGGCGGCCGCCGACCGTCAGCTCCAGCTGGACCTCGGTGGGCAGGCCGGCGGGCGCGTGGTCGCTGCGGAGAGTGGCGCCGGGGCTCTGCCGGGCGCCGGGGACGGCCCCGTACAGGGCGTAGCAGACGGCGTCCAGGACGGAGGTCTTCCCGGCGCCCGTCGGGCCGTGCAGCAGGAAGAGGCCGGCCGAGGAGAGGGCGTCGAAGTCGACTTCCTGGGTGGCGCCGAACGGGCCGAAGGCGGTGAGGGTGAGGCGGTGCAGTCTCAACGGGACACCTCGCGCGCGCTCTCGTCGACCCGTACGTCGTCGAACGCGGCGCGCAGCACGGTGCGTTCGGGCTCGCTGGGTCCGCTGCCGCCGCGCACGTGGGCCACGAAGTCCTCCGCGATCTGGTGGTCGTCGCGGCCCTGGAGGCGCTGGGCGTAGGAGGCGAGCGGGTCCTCGGGGGGCCGCTCGGGGTCGAAGACGAGACTGAGGGTGTGCGGGAAGCGGGCGCTGAGGCGGGCCATGGGTTCGGCGGGGCGGACGGGGTCGGTGAGGGTGGCCTCGACCCAGGCGTGCTCGTGGCGGTCGAGAGCCGGGTCCTCCAGCAGGGTGCCGAGGCGGCCGCGGAGCCGGGCGAGGGGGCGCTCCACGGGACAGTCGATCCGTTCCTCGGCTGCGATGCTCCCACTGCCGTCGAGATCGATCAGCCACATCGTCTTGCGGTGGTCGGCCTCGGAGAAGGAGTAGGCGAGCGGGGAGCCGGAGTAGCGGACGCGGCTCGTGACGCGCTGGGAGCCGTGGAGGTGGCCGAGGGCCACGTAGTCGACGCCGTCGAAGACCCCGGCCGGGACGGCGGAGACCCCGCCGACGGTGATGTCGCGCTCGCTGTCGCTGGGTTCTCCGCCCGCCACGAAGGCGTGCGCCAGGACGACGGAGCGGGTTCCGGCGGGGCGGGTGGCGAGGTCGGCGCGGACCCGGTCCATGGCGGCGGTCAGGACCGCCTCGTGCCCGGCCTTGGCGGCGCGGAGGGTGTCCTTGACGAGGGCGGGTTCCAGGTAGGGGAGGCCGTAGAGGGCGACGTCGCCGTGGTCGTCGGTGAGGACGACGGGGGCGGCGCAGCTCTCGGGGTCGGTCCGCAGGTGGATCCCGGCCCGGTCGAAGAGCCCGGCGCCGACGCCGAGCCGGCGGGCCGAGTCGTGGTTCCCCGAGATCATGACGGTGGGGACGCCTATGGCGGCGAGCCGGTGCAGCGCGCGGTCGAAGAGTTCGACGGCGGTGAGCGGCGGGACGGCCCGGTCGTAGACATCGCCGGAGACGAGGACCACGTCCACCTCCCGCTGCCGGACGGTGGCCACCAGGTGGTCCAGGAAGGCGGCCTGGGCGTCGAGGAGGGGTACGCGGTGGAAGGACCGGCCCAGGTGCCAGTCCGACGTGTGCAGCATCCTCACGCGATCGCTCCGCCTGCTCCGAGCCGCATGTACGTCGTCCTCCACCCCTGGGCCACCGCCGGAGCGGCCCGTGATCCCGCCGCCGGCACGGACCACGCTAACGCCGCCGGGCCGCCGGGGCTGCATCGATCAAGGATTTGGCCGGGACGGGATTGCCCTCACACGATCGGAACGCTCACACGTCCGGAACGCTCACACGTCCCCGTACGCCTCGCCGCCCAGCTCCAGCGCGGCCGAACCCGCGGTCGCGTCGGCCAGCCAGGCGGTGAACGCGGCGACGTCGGCGTCCGGCAGCCCGATCTCGATGGTCACGGCCTCCGCGTACCGCACCTCGCGCACATCCCGGCCGGTGGCCCGCAGGTCGTTCTCCAGCTTGCCCGCCCGCTGGTGGTCGACGCGGACGGTCGCCAGCCGGAAACGCTGCCGGGTGAGGGTGCCCAGTGCGTCGAGGGCCTCGCCGACCACTCCCCCGTACGCCCGGATCAGCCCGCCGGCCCCCAGCTTGACCCCGCCGTAGTAGCGGGTGACGACCGCCGCGACGTACCGCACCTCGCGGCGCATCAGCATCTGGAGCATCGGGACGCCCGCGGTGCCACCAGGTTCGCCGTCGTCACTGGCCTTCTGTACGGAGGCGTCGGCGCCGATCACGTACGCGAAGCAGTTGTGGCTGGCGGCCGGGTGCTCCTTACGGACGCGTGCGACGAAGTCCTGCGCCTCCTGTTCGGTGGCGGCGGGGGCGAGGGAGCAGAGGAAACGCGATCGGTTGATCTCGCTCTCGTGCACACCCGCGCGGGCGACGGTCCGGTACTGCTCCTGCATCCGTCCACCCTATGCGCCGCCGCACCTGCGGGTTCCGGCGGGAATGGCGGGCGGGAGCCGTCCGTTGACCGGGCATGGACACAGAGGCAGAGACGATCCGGCGGATTCTTCAGGACTCGGGCGACACCTGGGCGGTGGTGGGCCTGTCCGACAACCGCTCCCGCGCCGCCTTCGGGGTGGCGCAGGTCCTCCAGCGCTTCGGCAAGCGGGTGGTGCCGGTGCACCCGAAGGCCGAGACGGTGCACGGGGAGCAGGGGTACGCCTCGCTGGCGGAGATCCCGTTCCCGGTGGACGTGGTGGACGTGTTCGTCAACAGCGGGCTGGCGGGCGGGGTCGCGGACGAAGCGGTGGCGGTGGGGGCGAAGGCGGTGTGGTTCCAGCTCGACGTCGTGGACCCGGCCGCCTACGAGCGGACGCGGGCGGCGGGGCTGGACATGGTGATGGACCGGTGCCCGGCGATCGAAATTCCAAGGCTCGGATAGGGGTGTGGGTGGGGGCACCCGGCGTGGGGAAGGCTCCCCGCCATGGGTGACCCTCTCGACGGCGACCGGCTGACCGCCGCGCTGTCCGCGCTGGGCGTGCGCCCCGGCGATGTACTGCTGGTGCACGCCTCCCTGCGGTCGGTGGGGCCGGTGCCGGGCGGCCCCGCCACCGTGCTGGCGGCCCTGCGCCGGGCGGTGGGGCCGGAGGGAACCGTGGTGGTCCCCTCGTTCACCCCGGAGAACTCGGACACCTCGCCGCACTACCGCGCCCGTGTGCGGGGCCTTGACGCCGAGGCCTGCGAGGCCGTCCGCTCGTCGATGGAACCGTTCGATCCGGCGCGCACCCCCGCACCGTCGATGGGCGCCCTGGCCGAGACCGTACGGACGGCGGTGGGGGCGGAGCGCAGCGGCCATCCGCAGACCTCCTTCGCCGCGATCGGCCCCGGGGCCGGAAAGCTGCTCGCCGGGCACCGGCCCGACTGCCACCTCGGCGAGGACTCCCCGCTCGCCCGGCTGTACGAGGCCGACGCGAGGACCCTCCTGCTGGGCACCGGCTACGGCACCTGCTCCGCCTTCCACCTCGGCGAGTACCGCCGCCCCCGGCCTCCGCTCCGCCCCTACCGCTGTGTGGTGGCCCCGCGGGGCGTGCGGCAGTGGTGGGAGTACGAGGACGTCGCCCTGGACGACAGCGACTTCGCGGTCCTGGGCGCGGCGTTCGAGGAGGCCGCAGGCCTCGATGACGTACGGACGGCGCTGCTCGGGCCCGCGCCGTGCAGGCTGCTCCGGCTGCGGGCGGCCGTCGACTTCGCCACCGGGTGGCTCACGGAGCACCGGCCTCCCCACGACGGAGCGCTCGGGCAGGGGCCGACGAAGGCCCGAAGCTCTGCCGGACGGCCGGAGCGCCGCCACGGCGGTGGTCGGCGGTATGGGGACCGACCGGTCACCGTTCCGCGCCACCCGCCCCTTTCGTAACGGGCGTGACGTCAGACCCCGAGGCCCTCGACGATCACAGCGCCTGGGAGGGCGGCGAGCGCCTTACCAGGCACGATGAGCTTGCCCCGGCGGCTGCCGCTGCCGATCAGGACCCACTCCTCGTCCACCACCGTGGGGTCCAGCAGGAGGGGCCAGGAGGCGGGCAGGCCGATCGGAGTGATGCCGCCGTACTCCATGCCACTCTCGCCGACCGCCGTGTCCATCGCCGCGAAGGACGCCTTTCGGGCGCCGAGGTGCTTGCGCACCGCGCCGTTGACGTCGACCCGGGTGCGGGAGAGCACCACGCAGGCGGCGAGGGTGACCTCTCCGCCGCGCTTGCCCGCCACGACGACGCAGTTGGCCGAGGTGTCCAGCAGGTCCGCGCCGTGGTGCTCGACGAAGACCGCGGTGTCGGCCACGGCCGGGTCCGAGTCGACGTGGATGATCCGGTCGGCGGTGACGTCGCCCCACCCGGCGGCCAGGGCCGCCGCGACGGGGGCGGGGAGCAGGTGGAGCCGTTCCGAGGCGGGAGAGGCATCCTCGAAGGTGCCGATGGGTGCGCGCATGCGGCCACGCTAACAGCGTCTCCCGGGCAGCCCCTTGGCTGTCCGGGAGGATGCCGCGAGCCCCGGCGGGAAGCCCTCAGCGAGCGTCCGGCTCCGGCTCCAGCTCGGCCAGCGCGAGCAGTTGCTCGGGCGTGACGCCCTTGGGGATCGGCACGGGGGCCGGCGTGCGCAGGGGCGGCTGCCAGCCCTTCTCCGGGTCCCAGCTCCGTACGACACGGGCCGGGGCCCCCGCGACCACCGCGTGGTCGGGAACCTCGCCCCGTACGACCGCGCCGGCGGCGACCACCACATTGCGGCCGAGCCGCGCACCGGGCAGGATCACCGCCCCGGTGCCGATCCAGCAGCCGGGGCCGATCTCCACCGGTTGCATCCGGGGCCACTGCTTGCCCACGGGCTCGTGCGGGTCGTCGTAGCTGTGGTTCGTCGAGGTGATGTAGACGTACGGACCGCAGTACGTGTCCGAACCGATGGTCACCGTCGTGTCGGCGATGACATGGCTGCCGCGCCCCAGAACCACCCCGTCGCCCAAGGTGAGGATCGGCTCGGGCCCCAGGTCCAGGTCCGGCATCATCCCGGCCGTCAGGGTCACCTGCTCGCCGATGACGCAGTGCCCGCCGAGCTCGATCCACCGCTCCCCGAAGACGGTGCCCTGGGGGAAGGCGAGCCGGGTGCCCTCCCCGATGGCGCCGAAGCGCAGCCGGCCCGGGTGCTCGGCGGTGACGGCACCCGCCTCCCGCGCCCACGCCCAGCCGCGGTGGACGGCGCGGGAGACGGCACGGCGCCGCCAGTGGGCGAGGAAGGAGAACGTGTTTCGGTTCTTCGGCACGGGCTCACGGTAGTCGGCGGCGGGGCGGCGATCCGCGCGGTGACCTGTGATGTTCGCCCCACCCCCCGGCGCGCGCGGGGAGCCGTCACCTACGGTGTGAGGCGGCCCGATCCCGATCGAAGGCCCCAGGAGCAGCACACCGGACCACCGAGGAGCAGGCCATGGCGGAACAGGCGTTGATCACGGGCCTGGGCGGCAAGGAGCCGGACATCGACGCGGAGGCGTTCGTGGCCCCGACCTCCGTGGTGATCGGAGAGGTGACACTGGCCGCCGGTTCCAGCGTCTGGTACCAGGCGGTGCTGCGTGCCGACTGCGGCCCGATCACGCTCGGCGCCGACAGCAACATCCAGGACAACTGCAGCGTGCACACCGATCCCGGCTTCCCGCTGACGGTGGGCGCGCGCGTCTCGGTCGGCCACAACGCGGTCCTGCACGGCTGCGTCATCGAGGACGACGTCCTCGTGGGGATGGGCGCCACGGTGCTCAACGGCGCGCACATCGGCGCCGGGTCCCTGGTCGCGGCGCAGGCGCTCGTACCGCAGGGGATGCGGGTCCCGCCGGGGTCGCTGGTCGCGGGCGTGCCCGCCAAGGTGAAGCGGCCGCTGACGGCGGAGGAGCTGGAGGGCATCCGGTTCAACGCGGCCGGTTACGTGGAGCTGGCCAAGGCCCACCGGGCGGCGCACGAGGGCTGAGGTCCGCCCGGACGCGTACATACCGAAGCCGCCGCTCCCTCCCCGACCGGAGGGGGCGGCGGCCCCGGGAACGTACGCCCGCGGGCGTCAGCTATTGGGGCGCAGGGTCCACACGACGGTCATCTCGCCGGTGACCGCACCGTCCGCACGACGGATCTCGATGGCGACCGGGAACTCGGGGCGCTCCCCGGCGTCGAGCTGGGCGACGACGTCGGCGATCGGGCGGCCGAGGGTGGCGGTCGCGGTGACCTCGCCCATGGCGAGCTTCTTGTAGCCGATCTCGGCCTTGACGGCGAGCGGTACGGCCCGGGACATCTGGTCGCCGAAGGCGGCGATGACGATGGCGCCGCTGGCGGACTCGGCGAGCGTGAACATCGCTCCGGCGTGCGGCCCGCCGACGTGGTTGTGGTACTCCGCCTGGTCCGGCAGCCGGACGACGGCGCGCTCGGGGGTCGTCTCCAGGAATTCGAGGTTGAGGGTCCGGGCCATCGGAACCGTCGCGACGAGCATCTCGCCGACGTTCATCTGTTCAGCGCTCATGGATCGAAGGTTACTCATGAGTAGCCAGATTTGGCCATCCCCCTGTGACAGCACCGGGACAGCACCGGGACGGGGGCGGCCGTAGCAGTGGCCACGCCACCCATCTATGGTTACCAGCCATGTGGCCAGGACAGCAGCCGCCCGGGGGCGAGCAGAACCCGCAGGACCCGAATCAGAACCCGTACCAGCAGCCGGGGTACCAGCAGCCGAATCCCTATCAGCAGCCGGGATATCCGCAGCAGGGGCAGCAGCCGGGGCGGTCCGGCGCGCCCGGATACCCACCGGGCCAGCCCGGTCAGCCGGCGCAACCGGGGCAGCCGGGCTACGGACAGCAGCCCGGATACGGGCAGCCGGGCTACGGGCAGCCCAATCCCTACCAGCAGCCGACCGTCCCGCAGTACGCGGTGCCGGGTCCGCCCGGCGGACCCAAGCCGGACGACGGCAAGAAGAAGACGACCGTCATCGCCATCGTCGCGGCGACCGCTGTCGTCGTGGCGGCCGTCGTCACCGGCGTCATCGTGATGAACAACAAGGACGACGAAGGCGGCTCGACCGTCGCCGACGACAAGAAGTCAGCCTCCCCGAGCGCGAAGCCGAGCGCGTCGGAGGACACGAGTTCCGCGCCGGCGGAGAACCCGCGCGGGCCCGAGGGCGACCCCGAACCCCTCATCCCGGGCTGGAAGGTGGTCACCAACCCGAAGTGGGGCACGCAGTTCGACGTACCCGGTGACTGGGAGGTCTCCAGCTCGGGTATGTTCGCCGGCTTCGAGGACGCCAAGAACCCCACGGGCAAACCCGTCGCCGGGTTCTCGGCACCTGCCTACTACAAGAGCAAGTGGTGCGTCGACGACTCCGACAAGGACGGCCGCGACGAGGAGACCGAGCTGGCCGGCGTCGGGACGAAGGGCGCGCGGGGGGCGAAGAACGCCGACGAGGCAGCGCGGGCCGAGGCGGGCACCTGGGTGTGGGCGGCATACGCCCAGACCGACTCGAAGAACAAGGTCAAGATCGCCCCGGCCAAGCCGTTCACCACGAAGTCGGGTCTCTCCGGCAGCGTCGTGACCGCCACCGCGACCGGTCTGGCCAAGAAGGAGAAGTGCGACACCGACGGCAAGTCGATCGCCTTCTCGTTCAAGAACGGCAACGACGAGTTCTCGACCTGGATCCTCTACGGCCCCAAGGACGTCGAGGGCGAGCTGCCGGACACCACCATCCAGCAGATCCTGAGCACGGTCCGCCTCTCCGCCGACAAGCCCACCGGCTGATACGGCCGACGCGGCTGACACACGGCTGACGCCCGTCCGCCCGGCCCGGGGACGCTGTCCCCCGGGCCGGGCAGCAGCGTGTTCAGCCGATGCTGAAGGCGCCGTCCGGCGGCTCCGGCGAGGCGACGGCTTCCGCGTCCGCCACCGGGCGGGCCCCGCCGATGAGCCGGTCCAGCGCCTGACCGTCGGTGACCCGGCCCGGAAAGGCGTCGGCGGCACAGCGGCGGGTGAGCGGCGCCGTGTCGATCGGGGCGTGCGAGGCGAGCAGCACCACGTTGCCGAAACGCCGCCCGCGCAGCACCGCCGGTTCACCGATCAGCGCGAGCTCCGCGAAGGCGGCCGTGAAGTTGGCAAGTTGGGACCGGAGGAACGCGAACGGCGCGCTGTCCGCCAGGTTGGCGGCGTAGATCCCGTCGCGGCGCAGCACCCTCCCGGCGGCCCGCGCGTACTCCACCGACGTGAGGTGGGCCGGGACCCGGGAGCCGCCGAAGACGTCCGCGACGATCACATCGGCGGACCCGGGCGGTGCCGCCTCCAGCCGCGCCCGGGCGTCGGCGGCGTGCACGGTGATACCGCTGTCGTCGGGCAGCGGCAGGTGTTCCCGCACCATCCGCAGCAGCTCCCGGTCCGCCTCGACGACGTCCTGCCGCGAGCCGGGGCGGGTCGCCGCGACATACCGGGGCAGGGTCAGCGCCCCGCCGCCGAGGTGCAGGACGTCCAGCGGAGCGTCCTCGGGCGCCGCGCAGTCCAGGACATGCGCGAGGCGCCGTACGTACTCGAACTCCAGGTACGACGGGTCGTCGAGGTCCACGTAGGACTGGGGTGCCTCGTCGACCGTGAGCAGCCAGGCGCGGTCGCGGTCCACATCGGGCAGCAGCCGGGCGGTGCCGCAGTCGACGTCACGGATGACGGGTATCGGCTCGTTCACCCCTCCATTGTCGCCCCCCGCACGCCGCTGCCCGTCACCCTGGGACCAGGGGTGACGGGCAGCGGCAGCCCTCAGAGCAGGCCGGTGACCGTGCCCGCGCCGACCGTGCGGCCGCCCTCGCGGATCGCGAAGCCGAGGCCGGACTCCAGCGGGACGTCGCGGCCCAGCTCCACGGTCATCGTCACCGTGTCGCCCGGGCGCGCGACCGCCGTCCCGCCGAGGTCCACGTCGCCGACGACGTCCGCCGTACGGATGTAGAACTGCGGCCGGTAGCCGGTGGTGACCGGGGTCGACCGGCCGCCCTCCTTCGTCGACAGGACGTACACCTGCGCGGTGAACCGGCGGCTCGGCACCACGCTGCCGGGCGCGGCCACGACATGGCCACGGCGGACCCGGTCGCGCTCCACCCCGCGCAGCAGCAGCGCCACGTTGTCCCCGGCCTCGGCGGACTCCATCGGCTTGCCGAAGGTCTCCAGACCGGTGACGACCGTCTCGATGTCCGCGCCCAGCACCGCGACCCGGTCCCCGACGCGGACGGTGCCGCGCTCGACCGCGCCGGTGACGACCGTGCCCCGGCCGGTGATGGTCAGGACGTTCTCCACGGAGAGCAGGAACGGCGCGTCGGTGTAGCGCACCGGCATCGGTACGTACGTGTCGACGGCGTCCAGCAGTCCTTCGATCGCCGCCGTCCAGCGCGGGTCGCCCTCCAGCGCCTTGAGCCCGGAGACCCTGACCACGGGGACGGCGTCACCGCCGTACCCGTGCGCGGAGAGCAGCTCGCGGACCTCCAGCTCGACCAGGTCGGTCAGCTCGGGGTCGCCCGCGTCGGCCTTGTTGAGGGCGACGACGATGTGGTCGACGCCGACTTGACGGGCCAGCAGGACGTGCTCGGCGGTCTGCGGCATGATCCCGTCGAGCGCGGAGACGACGAGGATCGCCCCGTCGAGCTGCGCCGCTCCGGTGACCATGTTCTTGATGTAGTCGGCGTGACCCGGCATGTCGACGTGCGCGTAGTGGCGGGTGTCGGTCTCGTACTCGACGTGCGCGATGTTGATGGTGATGCCGCGCCGGGCCTCCTCCGGGGCCCGGTCGATCCGGTCGAACGACACGTAGGAGGTGGAGCTGCCGCCGCGCTCGCTGAGGACCTTGGTGATGGCGGCGGTGAGGGTGGTCTTGCCGTGGTCGACGTGGCCCATGGTGCCGATGTTGAGGTGCGGCTTGGTGCGCACGTATGCGGTCTTGGACATGGCTCGTTCCTTCTGGAGAACCCGAAGCTGAGTGGAGAAGACCCCAAGGCCCCGCCGACCCTCCCCTTGCGGGGTCCGCCGGACTGTCGGGGGAGGGTCAGCTTCGGGCGCCGCCGACGGGCGCTGCGGCAGCGGTGAACGCTGCTGCGAAGACTGCTGCGGCCGGGGCGAGTGCCTCGGCGACCGCGTCGTTCACGGCAGCCTTCGGCGCGTCCGCGACTGCGGACCGCGCTGCGAGGAAGGCGTACCGGAACATGCCCCAGATCATGGCGGGGCTGGGCCGCCGCGTCGAATGATTTTCCCGTCCCCCCGCACTTCAGGGGTTCTTGAGCGCCTCGCGCACCGACAGCGGTGACAGACGGTCCCGGGCGCCCTCGACGAAGTCGCGTACGGCGGTGGGGTCGGTCTTGGCGTACTCCCGCAACGCCCAGCCGATCGCCTTGCGGATGAAGAAGTCAGGGTGGTCCGCGCGGCGCAGGCAGTAGCCGAAGAGCCGGTCGGTGTCGGTGGCTTTTTTGTAACGGAGCTGGTGCAGCAGGGCGGTCCGCGCGGCCCACAGGTTCTCGTCGTCGATCCACCGGTCCATCGCGCGGGCGAGCGCCGGATCGGCGGCGACCAACGGCCCGGCGACATGCGCGGCGAGCAGATCGACCGTGTCCCACCAGGGAGTGGTGGTCACCAGGTGGTGCAGGACGGGCAGAAAGCCGGAGGAGCAGGAGGTCACGTACCGGCGGAGGTAGTCGACGGCGAAGTACTGGTACTCGCGCTCGGGCAGCTCCCAGCAGCGCAACACGATCGCCGTGCAGTCCCGCTCGTCAGGCCGTCCGGTGCCGGCCAGCACGGCCTTCGACAGGGCTCGCCGCTGCGGGGTGGGCAGCCCGAGGAACGGGGCGATGTACTTCATGTACGCGGCGGCGCCCTCGGCCCGTACGGGGTCGGCGGCCGGGGCGTACAGCTCGGTCAGCCGTGCGAGGACGGTGTCGGCGAGCCGGCTGTCCGGTACGGCGGGGGCGGGGGCTGCGGCTGGGTCCACGCGACGCACATTACGGCGATCACACACCCTTTTCGGTTACTCTCCCCGAATGTTCGACCCCGTCCCCACCGCCCGGCCCGCCGGCGCCACGGCCCTTCGTCGTTCGAAGGCGCTGCTCTCCCCCTGGTCCCGGTTCTCGCTGCTCGTCGCGGTGCTGCTGGGCGCCGCCTCGACGATGCTGCTGTTCGAGCCACAGCGACTGCTGGCGTCGGGCTGGCCGCAGCAGCTGACCGGCAGTGGTGCGGCGATGCTGTTCGGGCTGGCGTACGGGGCGCTGACCGTGGCGTTCGTGCCGCGCCCGCTCCTCAACCTCGCGGCGGGGGCGCTCTTCGGCACGCAGACGGGTCTGGCGGCGGCCCTGGCGGGCACGGTGCTCGGCGCGGGCGTCTCGTTCATGCTGGGCCGGGTGCTGGGCCAGGACGCGCTGCGCACGCTGCTGCGCGGGAAGGTGCTCACCGCCGCCGACGGGGTGCTAAGCCGGCACGGCTTCCGCTCGGTACTGGCACTCCGGCTCTTCCCCGGCATCCCGTTCGCGGCCGCCAACTACTGCGCGGCGACCTCCCGCATGGGCTACCCGCCCTTCCTCCTGGCCACCGGACTGGGCTCCATCCCGAACACGGCGGCGTACGTCATAGCGGGCAGCGAGGCCGCGTCGCCGACCTCGCCCCTCTTCCTGGCGGCGATGGGGTTCATCGTGGTTTCCGGTCTCGGCGGGGCGCTGGTGGCCTGGCGCAAGCGCCACCGGCTCGGCCGGGACACGCCGCCGGACAAGTGAGCGGACGCCGGCACGTGGATGACCGCTGCGGTCGGCCTGGCGTTCACTTTCAGGCGATACGCTGCCCGCGACCTCGATGTCCTTGATGTCCTCGACCGCACTCCGTACTCCGCACGCCGCACTCTGCCGACGGGCCCAGTCGTCCCTGGCCGATGCACGATCATTTCCGGGATGGCCGAAGCCCCATGAGCTGGTTCGAATCATTCGTCCTGGGACTCGTTCAGGGACTGACCGAGTTCCTGCCGATCTCCTCCAGCGCCCATCTGCGGCTGACCGCCGCGTTCGCCGGCTGGCACGACCCGGGAGCCGCCTTCACCGCCATCAGCCAGATCGGCACGGAGGCGGCGGTGCTGATCTACTTCCGCAAGGACATCGCGCGGATCGTGTCGGCCTGGTTCCGCTCGCTGACGGACAAGGAGATGCGCGGCGACCACGACGCCCAGATGGGGTGGCTGGTCATCGTGGGGTCGATCCCCATCGGGGTGCTGGGCCTCACGCTCAAGGACCAGATCGAGGGCCCCTTCCGCGACCTGCGGCTGATCGCGACGACGCTGATCGGCATGGGTATCGTACTCGGCATCGCCGACCGGCTGGCCGCGCGCGACGAGGTGGGCGGCAAGCACCGCGCGGTGAAGGAGCGCAAGACGCTCAAGGACCTGGGCATCCGGGACGGCCTGATCTACGGCTTCTGCCAGGCGATGGCGCTGGTCCCCGGTGTCTCGCGCTCGGGCGCGACCATCAGCGGTGGTCTGCTGATGGGTTACACCCGTGAGTCGGCCGCCCGCTACTCGTTCCTGCTGGCCATCCCCGCGGTTCTCGCGTCGGGTGCGTACGAACTGAAGGACGTGGGCGAGGGGCATGTCTCCTGGGGGCCGACGATCTTCGCGACCGTCGTGGCGTTCTTCGTCGGATACGCCGTCATCGCGTGGTTCATGAAGTTCATCTCCACCAAGAGCTTCATGCCGTTCGTCATCTACCGGGTGGCCCTCGGCATCCTCATCTTCGTCCTCATCTCGGCCGGTGTGCTGAGCCCGCACGCGGGTGAGTCGGCCGGCTGACAGCGATGGGTCGCCCCGCCCGGGAGCAGCCGGGCGGGGCGCGTCCAGCAGCGCGGCAGCCAGCAGCGCGGATAGATGTCACCACCGTGGAACGGGGGTCTGACAACGCCGCCCCGCCGACGGTTCACAGGGCTGAGCGCCTCGCTGTCGCGTCGGCGGCTCCGGGGGGGCGTGAGCCCCGTCGCCGCCAGGACCGCGTCCACCGTCTCCTGCACCGTCAGCCGGGCGTTGTCGATCCAGATGCACTCGTCGGCCAGTTCGGCGCGCATCACCGTGTCCAGAAACGACCAGTTGGTCGTGAGCGTCTTGTCCCGGGCGAGGTTGCGCTCCCCCGCCTCCGCGGCACCCGGAGCGAGGACCACGCAGTGCAGCGGCCCGACGGCGACCTGCCGCCGGTAGAAGCCGAGGTGGGCCCGGCGTACGACCACGTCGTCGATGACCGGCAGGAACCCGGCGCTGCGAAGCTGTCCGCCAGCAGGCAGGCGTTGCGGGCCCGCAGGAAGATCTGCCGGTCCGCCTCCTCGTCCCGCTCCGGAGAGGGCCACCGCCCGCCCGTGACGATGAACTGCTGGAGGGCGTCCACCTCGATGTGGGCCGAGGCGGCGAAGCGGGCGGCGAGCGCGGCGGCCACCGTGGACTTGCCGCTGCCCGGGATGCCGCTCAACAGGACGGCTCCCGCCGCCGGTTCGGTGTCCACCGGCACTTCGGTCCAGGTCATCGCGTCCCCGCTCCCTTCCCGGGCGGTCCGGGCCCGCCCCTGCCGGTGATCGTAGGGCACCCCTCACCGATGGGCGGCGGCGGGAACTTCCCGGGCGGGGCCGCCGACTACTGGAGGACAGCACGGCGACAGGTGCGGCACACACGCCAGGCACCTCAGCGCGACGGGCCCCACGAGGGCCGGGAGGAGGCCGAGAGGCATGCACTGGTACGAGGACGACGCGCTCTGGTCCGACTTCGCCCCGACGATGTTCCCGCCCGCGCGGGCCGAGTCCGCCGCCGCCCTCGTCGCCTCCTCGCCCCTGCTGGACCTCCCACCGGGTTCACGCGTGCTGGACCTGTGCTGCGGACCGGGGCTCTTCGTGGTGCCGCTGGCGGCACGCGGGTACGCGGTGACAGGCGTCGACCTCTCACCCTCGATGCTGGAGCGGGCCCGGAACGCCTGCGCCGCGGCAGGGGCCGATGTCCGCCTGGAGCGGGCCGACATGCTCACGTACGCGGAGCCCGGCGCCTTCGACGTCGTCCTGAACGTCTTCACCTCGTTCGGCTACTTCGAGGACGCCGAGGACAATCTCCAGGTGCTCCGCAACGCGTACGAGAGCCTCGCGCCGGGAGGCCGGCTGCTGGTCGACGTGATGGGCAAGGAAGTGCTCGCCGGCTGGATCGGGCGGCCGAAGGTGGTGGACCTGCCGGACGGGGCGTACGTCGTCCAGCGCGACACCGTCCTCGACAGCTGGCGACGGCTGCGTACCGACTGGACGCTGGTGCGCGGGGACGCGGCCCGTACGGCGTCCATCCACTCCTGGCTCTACTCCGCCGCCGAACTGCACGCCCTCTTCGAGGCGGCGGGCTTCACCGACGTGGAGTGCTTCGGCGGCTTCGACGGTTCGGCCTACGACCAGCACTCCGACCGGCTCATCGTCCGCGGGCAGCGCAAGTGAGGGCCGGGGCACGGCACTCCGCCGCCACCGCGACCGTGCACGAGCACATCACCGACGCCGTGAAGGACCCGGACCTGATCCGGCTGGACGGCGACGTGGTCCTCGCGCGGTTCGAGACGATGAAGGTGTACGCGGCGCTCGGCGCGGTCCGTTCGCTGCTGCGCCGCGGGCGGGTGGTGCCCGGCCAGACGCTGGTCGACAGCTCCAGCGGCATCTACGCGGTGGCGCTGGCCATGGCCTGTCACCGCTACGGGCTCCGCTGCCACATCGTGGCGTCCACCACCGTCGACGCCACGATGCTCGCCCAGTTGGAGATCCTGGGCGCGACCGTGGACAAGATGCCGCCGTCACAGAGCCTGCGCCTGGACCAGGAGCTGCGCGTACGGCATGTGCGCCGGCTGCTGGCCGAGCGGCCGGACTTCCACTGGATGCGGCAATACCACGACGCCGTGCACCACGAGGGGTACCGGGAGTTCGCCGATCTCCTCACCGCGTCCCTGCCCGAGGGCCCGCTGACCGTGGTGGGAGCGGTCGGCACGGGCGCCTCGACCGGTGGACTGGCCCGGGCGCTGCGGGAGTCGGGGCGGGCGGTTCGGCTGGTGGGGATCCAGCCGTTCGGCAGCGTCACCTTCGGCAGCGAGCAGTTCAGCGACCCGGAGGCGATCATCGCGGGCATCGGCAGCTCCATCCCCTTCGGGAACGTCCACCACGAGCTGTACGACACCGTCCACTGGCTGGACTTCCGCCATGCGATGGCCGGTGCGGTCGGACTGCTGCGCCGGCACGCGGTGTTCGCCGGTCTCTCCACCGGGGCGGCGCACCTGGCGGCCTCGTGGGAGGCGGCGCGCGACCCGGGCCGTATCCATCTGGTGCTGGGGGCGGACACCGGACACCGTTACGCCGAGCGGGTGTTCACCCGCCACGCCGAGGCGCTGGACCCGGCCGGGCTGCGCCCCCGCCCGATCGCGTCGCTGGACGCCCTGCGGCCGCCGTGGTCGGTGATGGAGTGGGGCCGGCGCGCCGCCCCCGACGCCGCCCGTCTGCCCGAACAGGGCTCCCCCGCCCCCGTACCGACCGTGGAGATGCTTCCATGACCATCGCCGCTCTGGAGTCCCTGTCCTTCGGGCTCGGCAGGATGGCCGATGCCGCCGCGGACACCGGGCACCGGCTGTGCCTGCTCACCGGTGACCGCTCGGTGTACCGGCACGAGCTGGCCACCCTGCCACCGGACGCCCTGGACGTCGTGGACGTCGACACCGACGACCCGGAGGCGGTCCGCCGGGCACTGGCCGCCGTCCCCTCGCTGGCCGGGCTGATCAACACGACGGACACCTGGAGCGTGCCGGCTGCCGGGCTCGCCGCCGAGCTGGGGCTGCCGGGCCCGGACCCGGAAGCGGTCCGGCTGCTGCGGGACAAGCGCCGGGTCCGGGAGGCGCTGTACGCGCGGGGGCTGAGCCGGTCGACCGCCGTTGCCGTGCCGCCCGGGCCGGAAGGGGCTGACGCCGTCCTGCGTGCGGTCGGACTGCCCGCCGTACTGAAGGACTCGGCGGGCACCTCGTCACGCGGGGTGTGGATCGTGCACGACGAGGAGGCGCTGCACCGGGCATTGGCCAAAGCCGCGCGACAGCCGCTGAAGGGGGCGCTGTTCGCGGAGGCGTTCCTCGCCGGTCCGCTGTACAGCGCGGAGACCCTGAGCTGGGAGGGGACCACCCGGCTGCTGGGGGTGCTGAGCCGCCAGACGTCCCGGACGTCGGTGGTACGGGAGGAGGTCGCGGCGTTCCCGGTGGTGCTTCCGGGCGGGGAGCGGGACACGATCGAGGCGTGGGTGGGGCGGGTGCTCGAAGTGGCCGGGCACCGGCGGGGGTTCGCCCATGTGGAGTTCATCCTGACCGCCGAGGGGCCGGAGTTGGTGGAGGTCAACCGGCGGATCGGCGGCGCTCTGGTCGGCGAGGTGCTCTGCCGGGCCCTGGGGACCAATGTGTACACGGCGATGGTGGACGAGGCGCTGGGCCGCCGCCCCCGGCTGCTGGACACCCCGCTCGAGGGGCAGGGGCCCTCGTACGGCTTCGTCCTCGTCTACGCGGACCGGCCCGGGGTCCTGAAGGGCTGGCACGGCCTGGACGGACTCGCCGCCTTTCCCGGGTCCGTGGAGTGGTACCCCGTCCGCGAACCCGGCGAGACCCTGGCGCATGTGGGCGACCAGCGGGGGTGCACGGGCATGGTGCTGGCCGAGGCGGCGACGGCGGAGCTGGCCCAGCACCGGGCGTGGAGTGCGGCGGTCCGGGTCCGCCCGGTGATCGCGGACACGCCGTGAGGGCTGGGTGAGTCCTGAACGGGTCCCGGAAGAAAGGCGTTTCACCGCTCCCCAAGGGTTCCTGCTGGCGGGCTCGTTCCTGATCACGCTGGGCAGCTTCGCCGTGCTGCCGTACATGTCGGTCCTGCTGCACCAGCGGCTCGGCCTCGGGATCGGCATGGTCGGCTTCGTGCTGGCGGTGGCCTCGCTCATCCAGTTCGCCGGCGGCGTGGTCGCGGGCCCGGTCGCCGCGCGGATCGGGCTGCGGCGGTCGATGTCGCTGGCGCTGGCCTTGCGGACGGCCGGCTTCGCCGCGTTCGTACCGGGGTTGAGCAGCCCCGTGCCGGCGATCGGCGCGCTGATGCTGGTCTCGGCGGGCGCGGCGCTCTACCTCCCGGCCAACAAGGCATACCTGGTGGACGGTTCACCGGAGGCGGGCCGGCCACGGTTGCTGTCGGCGAGCAGTTCGGCGTTCAACGCGGGGATGGCGCTCGGTCCCCCGGCCGCCGCCCCGCTGGTGATGGGCTCCCCCGGGGTGCTCTTCGCTTGCGTCGCCGGGCTGTTCGCACTGGTCGGGGTGGGGCACGCGTTCCTGCCGCGCGAGAAGGCCCGTTCGCAGGCGGTCGCGTGCGGGGCTCCGAGCGGGAGCCCCGCACGGTCCGGGCTCTCGCCGTTCCTGGTCACGGTGGTGAGCGTCTACGCGTTCATGTTCTTCCAGCATTACCTGGCGCTGTACGCGGTGCCCCGGACATCGGCGGGCTACTACGGCGTGGTCCTGATGGGGTACGCGGCCCTCCTCGTCGTGGCCCAGCCGCTGCTGGCGGAGTGGATCGCCGCTCTGAGCTATCCGGCGGCGCTGCGGTGGGGGTTCGGGGCCATGGCGGCGGGCATGGCGGCGATCGCCGGGGGCGGGCACGTGGGCATCGCGGTGGGCGGGGCACTGCTCTGTCTGGGCGAGATCGTGCTCTTCCTGAAGAACGATCTGGAGGCGCTGGCCCGTAGCGCCTGTCCCCCGGCCACCGTGTTCGGCCGGCAGCGGCTCGCGGCGGGCATCGGCGCGTTCGCCAGCGGGGTGGTGGGCGGGCAGTTGTACGCGGCAGCGGAGTCGGCCGGTTCGGCGCGGGCGTTCTGGGCGGCGGTCTGCGTCCAGTGCCTGCTGCTGCCGGTGCTCCTGCTGAGCCGCCGAACCGCCCGGGGCCGGTCGGAGCCCCGGGCGGAGACGGTCCCCGACCTACGTGGCTGAACCGGCGTCCACCGTCACCCGCTCCCCCGGCTCCGTACGCCACTGCCCGGCCAGCTCCCGGCGGGCGCGCGCCACGCGCGAGCGCACCGTACCGACAGGGCATCCCGCCGCGTCCGCCGCCTCCTCGTAGGAGAGCCCGAGCACCTGGGTGAGGACGAATGCCTGACGGCGCGCCGGGTCCAGGCGGCCCAGGGCGTCGAAGACCGCGACCGACTCGTCGAAGCCGGGGAGGTGGCGTGGCTGGGCCCGTTCCGCCGCGCCCTGCCAGTCGGCGGTGTCGGCGGTGCGGGGTCGCACGGCGGCCGTGCGGTGGCGGTCGATGACGACGCGCCGGGCGATGGAGAGCAGCCAGGTGCGGGCGCAGGAGCGTCCGGCGAAGCGGGCCAGTCCGCTCATCGCCCGCAGGTAGGTCTCCTGGGCGAGGTCGTCGGCGCCGGGGACGTCGGCGCTGAGGTAGGCGACGAACCTGCGGACGTCCTCGTAGGTCGCCCGGACGAAGCGGTCGGCGGCCTCCCGGTCGCCGCCGCCAGCGGCCAGCGCCCAGTCGGTGATCTGTACGTCGTTCTGTCGGGTGGCGTACACCCGGGGCCGGGGCACCGGGGTGAGGGGCGGCCCGGCGGGGAGGGGCGGCCCGGCGGAGAGGGGCGGCCCGGCGGAGAGGGGGGTGGCAGTAGGGGTCACAGCAGTCCTTCGCGTCCTGGCGGAGCCGTGGCGTGGTCGTCGCCCGGCCCCGCGTGGCCGGGCGCGCGGACGGCCCCTGGGGGCGGTCCGGCGTAACCGGCATGCCTGTCACGGGTGCGAGCGCGAGCGCACACCCGTACCGCCACCGGGTCACACGGAACCGGGTGGGCGGCTGGAGGTCACAGGGAGGGGGCGGGAAGCGGTGGACCGCGCCGGGAGATGGCGTGCAGGCTGAGGAGGTCCTGGAGGCGGCGGCCCGGGCGGCGGCGGGTGCGCAGCCGTACAGGCGAGACACCGTCGGAGGGTGTCGCCGACCAGAGGCACCAGGCCGTCCGCAGCGGGGTTCGTACGAAGAGGGCCAGGCAGCGGCCCAGCCGGGCGAGAGCCACCTCGCCGCGCCACAGCCACCAGCCGCAGATCAGCCCGGCGACCGCGTGGGAGGCGGCCATGCCGGTGGTGAAGACCGAGGCGTCGAAGGCCGCCAGCAGCTCGATGCGGTGCGAGACGTCCCCGGCCGGGCCCGCGTGGGAGGCGTGGGGCATCGCCCCGTGCGCGTGGTGCGCTCCCCCCGTGGCGGATGCGGTGAAGTAGGCGTGCAGTCCCAACTGGCCCAGCACATGGGCCGATACGGTGACCGGGGCGTTCCGTTCGAGGCCGGCGAGCCACCAGCCGGCGCCCGCGACCGGTACGAGGACGGCGAGCAGGGGCGGCAGTGGCAGGGGTCCGTCGGACATCAGGGCGTGACCGAGCCCGGACACGGCGACGCACACGACCGCGAACAGCGCGGTGCGGGCGAGGCGGAGTGCGGTTCCGGCTCCCATGGCGGCCATCGTGCCAGCCGCACCCACCTCGCGGAGAAGACCGGCAGATGCGGAAACAGCGGGAGTTCACCCCGTTTGCCCTAGGGCGCCATCTCTGTGATTCATGTCACACAGCTTTCGCGGGAACTTCCCTCCCTCCCTCGCCGACTGCTCCAACGACGCGCCCGCACACGCCTCGTGGCCCGGGGCCGACGCGTCCGCCCCGCCAGCCGACGCCCCGAAGAGGCCGCATGACGAACCAGCACCCCGCACCCGAACCGGCAGCGGCCGCCGGAGTCCCCACCGGATCCCCCGGGACCGGCGTCACGCCGGACGCCCGGCTCCCCGGCCCCCGGCAGCCCCGTCCGACGCAGCGCACCACTCTCCGCTCCGATCTGCGCGCCTCCTGGCCCGACGGGCTCGTGGCACTCCTGGTGACGGCGGCCGTCTTCGTCCTGCTCTACATACGCATCCGCAACAAGACCTCCTCCACGGTCTCCGTGATGCCGTTCATGGCCGACGCGGGCGGCTTCTGGATGTACTTCCTCAGCCAGGCGTTCGGCTGGTCCGCGCTGCTCTGGGCCTGGGGAACGGTCATCCTGGGGCTCCTGCTCTCCGGACAGCGCCCGGGCCGCCTGCCGCTCTCCGGCCCCCGGCTGGAGCGCCTGCACCGCACGACGAGCCTCAACACCATCGCGCTGATCGCGGCTCACGCGCTGCTGTTCGGCGCCGAGTTGTTCCGGCACTCCACCGATGCCTGGAACTCCGCACTGGCCACCGCCTTCATCGAGACGTTCGTCCCGGGCGGCTACACCTCGGGAACCGGACAGGTCGCCATCCCGATCGGCCAGGCGGCGCTGTACCTCGCGATACCGCTCGGCCTGCTCTTCTACGTACGCCACCGCATCGGCCCGAAAACCTGGCGCGTCCTGCACCGCTTCGTGATCGTGGTCTACGTGCTGAGCGTCTGGCACACCCTGCTGTACGGGACGAACGTCTGGTACGACGGCTGGTTCCGCACCGGCGTCTGGCTGATCCAGCTGCCGATCGGCGCCCTGCTGCTCGTCCGTCTGCTGCGCCCGGCCCGCCGCTCCGAGAAGCTGCCCCTGACGCCCGGTGCCACCACCTCCCGGACCCGCTGGGCGCTGCGCCTGGGCGGCCGGCTCACGGTGGTCGGCGTCATGGTGGCGCTGGTCGTGGTGGTGGTCAGCGGGAGCGACGGCGGACGGACCGTGCCGCCGGACGACACCTCCTCCACCCACAACCACGACTGACCGGCCCGTTTGCCCCGGCACCGTACGCTCGGGTCCATGACCACCACCGATCTTCCCGTGATCGCCGCCGTCGACGGCTCCACGCACAGCTGGCAGGCGCTGGACTGGGCCGCGCGGGAAGCCGCGCGGCGCCACCTGCCGCTGCTGATCGTCCATGTCCGGCCGCTCACGCGGAACGTCGACGAGGAGACCGGGCAGCGCGAGGCGGACCAACTGCTCGCCGAGGCCGTACGCCGGAGCGAGCTGGCCGCACCGGCGTCGCGGCCCTCGACGCTGGCACCGCTGGACTTCCCTGCGGCCGCCCTGGTCTCGCTCGGCCGCGACGCGTCGATGGTCGTGGTCGGCTCGCGGGGGCTCGGCGGCTTCCGGTCCCTGATGATCGGCTCCAACAGCCTGGCGACCGCGTCGATGGCGAGCTGCCCCGTCGTCATCGTGCAGGACGGCCGCTCGGACGAGGACGACCGGCCCCAGGACGAGGAGGCCCACTCCGACATCGTGGCCGGGGTGGCGGCCGACGAGAGCAGCGAGGCAGTCCTGGAGTTCGCCTTCGCCACCGCCGCCTCCCGGCCCGGTGCACGGCTGCGGATCGTGCACGGCTGGACGATGTTCTCCTCGATGCTCGCGGGCGGTCCGGTCTTCGACCGGGAGACCGCGGCGGGCTCGGCCGCGCGGGGCCTGGCTGAGGTGACCTCCGGCTGGCAGGAGCGGTACCCGCAGGTGGAGGTCGTACGGGAGCCGGTCAACGGTTCCGCCTCGCGCACCCTGGTGACGGCCTCCGCCACGGCCGCCCTGACCGTGATCGGCCGCCGCAAGGGCGGGGAGTCACTCGGTCTCGGCCTCGCCCCGGTGGCCCAGACGACGGTCACGCACGCACTGGGTCCGGTCGCCGTCGTGCCCTGCTGACCGGGTGGGCGGTCAGCCGCCCGCGTGCGCAGGCCCCTTGGCGTGGCGGGCGGCTTGACCGAGACTTGGCCGATGACACAGCGTGTGGCACTCGCGACCGTGATTGACCGGCTCGCCATCGATGATGTGATCACCGGGTACGCCGTGACCGTGGACGACGGCGACTGGCCCGCGTACGAAGCGCTGTTCACCCCGGACGGTCGCGCGGACTACACGGGCGCGGGCGGGGTGGAGGGACCGGCGGATGAGATCGCCCGGTGGCTCACCGGGACGATGCACCTCTTCGCGATCCGCCAGCACCTGATCGTCAACCGGCGCATCGACCTCCAGGATCTGGGCGGCTACCCGGGCGACATGGCCCAGGTGCGGGCCGACTACCTCAACCCGATGCGCCTGGCACGGGAGGGCGAGGCCTCGGGGGCCGGTGACACCGCTCCCGACTTCGTCTCCGGCGGGCGGTACACCTTCGAGCTGCACCGTACGGACCCGGGCTGGCGGATTTGCACGGTCACCGTCCACGAGAAGTGGCGCCGCGCACCCGCAGGGGCCTGAAGCGCGCCCTTGGCCGGGGGTGTCCTGTGTCCCGGGGAGGATCACCTCCCCCACACTGGGTACACAGAGCCGACCTGGCAGATCACGCGGCTGCTCACCCACGTGGGACGAGGAGGGCACGGCATGCGGATGCGGGGCGGAGAGGTTCCGGCGTCCGACGGGAAGCACACACACCGGTCGCTTCCCGCCTCCGGCTGGGTCCGAGGGGTGGCGGCGCTCCTCGCCGGAGCGCTGCCCGCTCTCTCATTCCCCGCACCCTCGCTCTGGTGGCTGGGCTGGGTGGCCCTCGTCCCCTGGCTGCTGCTGATCCGCTCGGCGGCAACGACGCGCCGGGCGGCGCTGGACGGCTGGATCGGCGGAACCGGCTTCGTCATCGCCGTCCACCACTGGCTGATGCCGAGCCTGCACGTCTTCATCGTGCTGCTGGCCGCGATGCTGGGTTTGCTGTGGGCACCTTGGGGTGTGCTGGTCCAGCGACTGCTCGGCGGCGTGCCCTCCGCGCTACGGGCCGGCACCGCGGTGGTGGCGGTGCCCTCGGGGTGGCTGGTGATCGAGCTGGTCCGCTCCTGGGAGGGGCTCGGCGGGCCCTGGGGGCTCCTCGGTGCGAGTCAGTGGGAGGCCGTCCCGGCGCTGCGGGTGGCGTCGGTGGGCGGCGTGTGGCTGGTGAGCCTGCTGGTGGCGGCGGTCAACACCGCACTCGTCCTGCTGACGGTCGCGCGCACCGGCGCCCGGACGACGGGCGGGGCGCCGCTGGTCGTGTGCGCGCTGGCCGTGACCGGGATGTGGGCCTGGGCCCCGCAGCCGGTGACCACGGGAACGGCCAGGATCGCCGTCGTACAGCCCGGAGTCGTCTCCGGACCCGGGAGCGTCGAGCGGCGCCTGGCCCGGGGCGAGGAGCTGACCCGTACGGTGACGGGCCGGGGCGTCGACCTCGTCGTATGGGGCGAGAGCAGCATCGGGGCGGGCGCCTGGGGGGACCCGGAAACCGCCCGGCGGCTCGCGGCCCTCTCCCGGGAGACCGGGGCCGACCTGCTGGTCAATGTGGATGCCCGGCAGACGGACGGTGCGGGCCGGAGCGGAATCTTCAAGTCGGCGGTGCTCGTGGGACCGGACGGCCCGACCGGGGACCGGTACGACAAGATGCGCCTGGTGCCGTTCGGCGAGTACATCCCGGCGCGCGCCCTGCTCGGCTGGGCGACCTCCGTGGGCAAGGCCGCGGGCGAGGACCGGCTGCGCGGCGACCGGCAGGTGGTCATGGTCCTGCCCGACGGCGACCAACCGCTGCGGATCGGTCCGCTGGTCTGCTTCGAGTCGGCCTTCCCCGACACGAGCCGGCGGCTGACCCGGGACGGCGCCCAGGTCCTCGTCGCGCAGTCCGCCACCTCCACCTTCCAGGAGAGCTGGGCACCGGCCCAGCACGCGTCCCTGGGGGCGCTGCGGGCCGCCGAGAACGGCCGTCCCATGGTGCACGCCACGCTCACCGGGATCAGTGCCGTGTACGGGCCGCGCGGGGAGCGGATCGGTGAGCCGCTCGGTACGGAGGAGAGCGCTGCGGCCGTCTACGACGTACCGCTGACGCACGGCACCACGCTCTACGGCCGCTTCGGCGACTGGGCGGTGTACGCGGCCCTGGCGGCGCTGGCCGCCCTGTGCGCCGCCGAGGGGCTACGGGCCCTCAGGAGGAGGCCTGCTCCAGGGACTCCCGCACGATCCGCTCGCACAGCTCATGGGTCGCCAGAGCGTCCCGGGCACTGATCACCTTTCCGGCGCGGATCGCGTCCAGGAACGTGTGGACGCACGCCTCGATGCCGCGCTGGCGGGCCACCGGCACCCAGTCGCCGCGCCGGCGCACGCTGGGCTGGCCCTTGTGGTCGACGATGTCGGCGAGGTTGAGGACCTGGCGCTTGGTGTCCCGGCCGGAGACCTCCAGGATCTCCTCGGTCGAGCCGTTCAGCCGGTTCATCATCCCGATCGCGGTGAAGCCGTCGCCGGAGAGCTGGAGCACCACGTGGTGCATCAGACCGTCCACGATCCTGGCCCGCACGGTGGTGTGGTCGACGGGCCCCGGGGCCAGGAAGCGCAGGGTGTCGACGACGTGGATGAAGTCGTCGAGCACCAGGGTGCGGGGGTCCTCGGGCAGCCCGACGCGGTTCTTCTGCATCAGGATCAGCTCGCGCGGGTGCTCGGCGCACTGCGCGTAGCCCGGCGCGAAGCGGCGGTTGAAGCCGACGGCGAGGCTGACGCCCCGCTCCTCGGCGAGGTTCACCAGCCGTTCGGACTCGGCATACTCATAGGCGATCGGCTTGTCGACATAGGCGGCGACACCGGCTTCGAGGAGCCGCCCCACGATTTCGGGGTGCACGGCGGTCGGGGCGTGCACGAAGGCCGCGTCGAGCCCTTCGGCGAGCAGCGAGTCCAGGCTCGTGTGGCGGGCGCCGGCCGGGATGCGGTGCGCGTCGCCCACCGCGTCGAGCGTGGCGGGCGTACGGGTCTGGAGGTGCAGCTCGACCCCCGGGACGCTGCTCAGCACCGGCAGGTACGCCTTCTGCGCGATGTCGCCGAGCCCGATGCAACCGACCTTCACAGGGGTCTTCCTCTCGCCGTGCCGTCCGGTGTCCGGATCGCCGTGCCGCGCTGATGTTCCGGTGCGGGCAGCATACGGGGCCGCCTGCGACCGGCTTCCGGCCGCCCGGGCGGGAAATGCCTGGCCAGGATCGTGATCATGCTCCAGGATGACCGGATGACTTCCGCAGAACGCTCCGAACCCGCCCTCGACGCAGCCGAACGCCCCATGCTGGAGGGCTGGCTGGACTACCACCGCGAGACGCTCGCCATGAAGTGCGCGGGCCTCACGGACGCGCAGCTGCGCGAGGCGTCCGTGCCGCCCTCCGCGTTCACCCTGCTCGGCCTCGTGCAGCACCTGGCGGAGGTGGAGCGCTTCTGGTTCCGCGAGATCCTGGCGGGCGAGGAGCTGCCGGACCTCTACTCCACCGAGGAGGACCCGGACGGGGACTTCAAGGTAACGGAGTCCACCACCTGGGCCGGGACGGAGTCCGTGTGGCGGGCGGAGATAGCGGCGGCCCGCAGGAGCGCCGCCGGATACGGCCTGGACGACTTCTCCCAGGGCGTCGGCTCGGCGGGCAAGCCGTTCAGCCTGCGCTGGATCTATACGCACATGATCGAGGAGTACGCCCGGCACAACGGCCACGCCGACCTGGTGCGGGAGCGCGTCGACGGCGCGACGGGCGAATGACCGGTCCGGCTGTCCGCCCCCCTGACGCCGGGCCGCGGCGCCGGGCCGCGGCGCCGTGCTGACCGGGTCACTCGTGCGGGCCATTCCTCGCCCACGGGCTGCCCGAGTGGCCGCCCACACCGCAGAGTTATCCGCGTGCAGCGAACGAGATTCACCACGAGACTCCTGGTCGGGATGGCCGTCACCGCCGTCTCCGGTTGCGTGTCGGTCGATCCGCAGGCGGGTCCGCGGCAGCCTCCGGCGACGGAGAGCAGCAGAGCGGCCCAGGACGTCTTCCCGCAGGTGGTGCAGCCGCCCGGCCGCGAGGCGCTGGAGACCGTCGTGGAGCCGAGCCCGTCACCGGGCAGGCCCGCCTCTCCGGCGCCTCCTGCCCCCGCCCCTTCGGAAGCCCGGCGGGCCGGACCTCCGCCGGCGCCCCGGCCGCCGGAGCGGGCCGCGCCACCGCCTCGGCGGACACCGCCCCGGCAGGTCCCGGTCGTCCCTCCCGGCGTGCTGCCCGCCCTGCCGCAGGCCCGCGGCGGCGGCCTTCCAGACGTGTGCGCGCTCGGCCGGGGGTACGGCGGCTGGCCCGCGGGCAGCAGGGAGGCCCGGATCTGCGAGGAGACGTACGGGCGGTGACGGCCGCGTGGCCCGGGGCAGCCTGGCTTCCGGGCCGTCCCGGCATCCGGATCGGCCCCGGGCCTCACATCCCCCGCATCCGCAGCTCCAGCCGCTCGATGGCGGCCCGCACTCCGGCGTCGTAACCGCTGTAACCGCCATATCCCTCATACCCGCCGTGCCCGCCGTCCTCCAGGGTGTCCGCCGCGTCGCGGGCCTGGCGCAGGTGGATG
This sequence comes from Streptomyces sp. NPDC006261, assembly GCF_040613515.1. NCBI lineage: Bacteria > Bacillati > Actinomycetota > Actinomycetes > Kitasatosporales > Streptomycetaceae > Streptomyces > Streptomyces sp. NPDC006261. The sequence continues at coordinate 7,714 of NZ_JBEXSI010000033.1, read as the reverse complement.
CGGGCCGCGTCGGGGCGCTGGAGCTTGAGGTAGTCCGCCGCCAGGTTGAGGTGCAGCGAGGGGTAGAACGCCTGGACCGCCAAGGAGTCCCGGTGCTCGGCCGACCGCTCACCGCTCAGCCCCTCGGCGGCCGTCAGGGCCCGCAGGTCCCAGGCGAGCTCGTCCCCGGGGTCGTCCTGGGTGTCGGCCATGTAGTGCGCGAGGGTGCAGCGGTGCAGGGCGTCGCCGTCCGCGCCGAGCTCCGACCAGAGGATGCCGAAGCGGTTGCGGGCCTCCTCCCGGTCACCGCCGTGGAGCAGCATGACCGCCTGACCGATCCTGGTCATGACGGCGTCCCCGGACGCCTCCTGCTGCTCCACCACTGCGGTCTCCTCTTGGCCCGTCAAGCCGGTCGCGGTCCCTCCGACGCTAGCGCCGGAGGTGCGCAATCCCGCTCAGACACGGGCGGCGGTCCGGTCGGCCTCAGCCGAGGTCCGGAATGCGCCAGTCGATCGGCTGGTGGCCCTGGGCCGCGACGGCCTCGTTGATCCGGGTGAAGGGCCGGGAGCCGAAGAACTTCTTCGCGGAGAGCGGGGAGGGGTGGGCGCCCTTCACCACGACGTGGCGCTCCTCGTCGATCAGGGGGAGCTTCTTCTGGGCGTAGTTCCCCCAGAGGACGAAGACGGCCGGGTCGGGCCGCTCGGCGACGGCGCGGATCACCGCGTCGGTGATCTTCTCCCAGCCCTTGCCCTTGTGGGAGTTGGCCTCGCCACCGCGCACGGTGAGCACCGCGTTCAGCAGGAGCACGCCCTGCTCCGCCCACGGCATCAGATACCCGTTGTCCGGAATCGGCAGGCCGAGCTCCTGCTGCATCTCCTTGTAGATGTTGCGCAGGGAGGGCGGTGTCCTCACGCCGGGCCGCACGGAGAAGCAGAGCCCGTGCCCCTGGCCCTCGCCGTGATACGGGTCCTGGCCGAGGACGAGGACCTTGACCTTCTCGTACGGTGTGGCGTCCAGGGCGGCGAAGACCTGCTCGCGCGGCGGATACACGGGCCCCTTGGCCCGCTCCTCCTCGACGAAGTCCGCCAGCTCCTTGACGTACGGCTTCTGCAGTTCTTCGCCGAGGACGCCACGCCAGGACTCGGGCAGCAGGTCGATATCGGTCACGTCCACAACCTCCGGTGAGCAACAGGTTCTTGATCCCAGAACCTACCGCCCGCCACTGACAACGGGCCCGGGGAGACCGGCCTCCCGGGCCCGCGCACCCACTACCAGCTGGCCTTGCGGTACAACTCCCACATCTGCATGACGGTCTGCGGGTCCAGTGCGCGCTCGCCGCCGCCGATGTCCTCGCCGGAGGCCACGTACAGCTTGCCCTGCCAGAGCGGCAGCAGCCGGACGTCCTCGACGAGGATCTGCTGGGCCCGCTCGAACTGCTTGCTGACCGCGCCCCGGTCGCTCTCCTGCCGCGTGGCCGGGATGAGCTGCTGGGTGATCTCCTTGTTGCGGTACGGGGTTCCGGTGACGCTCTCCTCGCCGACGAACGGGGCGATGAAGTTGTCCGGGTCCGGGAAGTCCGGGAACCAGCCTCGGCCGAAGACCGGGTACTCGCCCTGGGTGAAGCCCTCCTGGAAGGTCTTCCAGGGGGCGCTCTCCAGGGTGATCTCGAAGAGCCCCGCCTCTTCCAGCTGCCGCTCCAGCTCCTCGAACTCGGGCTGCGTGGAGGAGCCGTACCGGTCGGTGGTGTACCAGAAGGTCATCTTCACCGGCGCGGTGATCCCGGCGTCGGTGAGGAGCTCCTTCGCCTTCTTGACGTCCGGATCGCCGAACGTGTCGAAGAAGCTGGTGGCGTGCCCGGAGATGCCCTTGGGGATCATCGAGTACAGGGGTTCGGCGGTTCCCCGGTAGACCTTGGCGACCAGGGCGTCCCGGTCCACGATGTGGGCGATGGCCTTGCGGACGGCGGGCTTGGCGGAGGCCGGGTCCTTCGGGTTGAAGACGAGGAAACGGATGTCCGCGCCGGTGGTCTCGATGATCTGGAGGCCGTCGTTGCCCTCCTTCTTGTCCTCCAGGCCGACGACCTCCTCGGCGGTCAGGCCGCGGTAGGTGGCGTCGATCTCCTTGGCCTTGAGCGCGTTCACCATCTCGCTGGACTGCTCGAAGTACCGGATGGTGACCGCGTTGTTCTTCCGGTTGGCGAAGCCCTTGTAGTCGGGGTTCTTCGTCAGCTCGGCGGTGACGCCGGCCTCGTAGGAGTCCAGGAGGTAGGGCCCGGAGCCGGTGACCTTGCCGTCGTCGCGGATCTTGTCCTTGGGGTAGTCACCGGGGGCGACGAGCGACATGGCGGGCGTGGCCAGGATGAACGGGAAGGTGGCGTCGGACTTGTTCAGGTGGAAGATGACGGTGTCGTCACCCTTGGTCTCGATCCGGTCGAGCGAGCCGAGCATGCCGGCCGGGCCGCCCTTGAAGTGGATGTCCACGACGCGGTCGATGGAGTGCTTCACGGCCTGGGCGTCGAGCTTCTCGCCGTTGGAGAACTTGAGGTTCTTCTTGAGCGTGCACCGGTAGGCCATGCTCGTGGCGTCGGTGAACGTGCAGGTGTCGGCCGCGTCGGGCTCGGGGCTCGTACTGCCGGTGGGGAAGCTCACCAGGGTCTGGTAGATGTTCCGCATCAGCTCCCAGGAGCCGTCCCAGGCCGCCGCGGGGTCCAGCGTGGACGGGGAGCTCGTCGTCCCGACGGTTATCTTCTGGTTCTCTTCCGATCCGCTGTCGGAAAGAAGACCGCAGCCGGCCAGCAGAGAAAGGGATGCTAGGGCTGCAGCGGCCTGCAGACTGGCCCGGTAGAACACGTGCACGCTCCTCGATCAGCCATGGGTCGGCAGACCATACCGCAGCGCCCCGCCGGAACAATCCGTCGGTCCAGCGGGGCACTTGACTCAATCGGGGCCAAACCGGTTCAGGCCGCTCTCAGCCGACGCCGGCGTTGAGGAAAATCCCTCCGTCGACGACCAGGGTCTGCCCGGTGATCCAGTCGGACTGCGCCGAGGTCAGGAAGGCCGCGGCGCCGCCGATGTCCTCGGGCACGCCGAGCCTGCCGAGCGGATAGGCGGCGGCCGCCTCCGCTTCCCGGCCCTCGTAGAGCGCCTCGGCGAACTTCGTCTTGATCACCGCGGGGGCGATCGCGTTGACCCGGACGACCGGCGCGAACTCGTGCGCCAGCTGGAGGGTCAGGTTGACCATGGCCGCCTTGGACATCCCGTACGCGCCGATGAACGGCGAGGGGGCGACACCGGCGACGGAGGCGATGTTGACGATCGCCCCGCCGTTCTCCTTCTGCCAGGCCTTCCAGGTCTGCTGGGCGAAGCCGAGCGCCGAGATCACGTTGGTCTCGTAGACCTTGCGGGCCACGTTGAGGTCGAGCTCGGCCATGGGCCCGAAGACCGGGTTGGTCCCCGCGTTGTTCACCAGGTAGTCGACCCGGCCGAACGCCTCCATGGTCCGCGCGACCGCAGCCGCCTGGTGCGCCTCGTCGTGGGCCTTGCCCGGGACGGCGATGACCCGGTCGGCGCCGAGCCGCTCCACGGCCTCCTTGAGGGCGTCCTCGCCGCGCCCGGTGATGGCCACCCGGTCGCCGCGCGCGACGAACGCCTCGGCGATCCCGTAGCCGATGCCCCGGCTCGCGCCCGTGATGAGGGCGACTTTTCCGCTGTCCTGCACCGTCATGTCGTTCGCTGCCCTTCGGGTCAGTTGAGGGGGCCGCCGGCCACGTAGATGACCTGGCCGGAGACGAAGCCGGCGTCGTCGCCGGCGAAGAAGGCGATGGCGTTCGCGACGTCCTCGGGGCGGCCGACGCGCTGGACCGGGATCTGGGTGGCGGCGGCCGCCTGGAACTCCTCGAAGCCCATGCCGACGCGGGCGGCGGTCTGCGCGGTCATCTCGGTGACGATGAAGCCGGGGGCGACGGCGTTGGCGGTGACGCCGAACTTGCCGAGCTCCTTGGCGAGTGTCTTGGTGAGGCCCTGGAGCCCCGCCTTGACGGCGGAGTAGTTGGCCTGGCCGCGGTTGCCGAGGGCCGAGGAGGAGGACAGCGAGACGATCCGGCCGAACTTGGCCTCCACCATGTGCGCCTGGACGGCCTTCGCCATCAGGAAGGCGCCCTTGAGGTGGACGTTCATCACGATGTCCCAGTCGGACTCGCTCATCTTGAACAGCAGGTTGTCGCGGAGCACGCCCGCGTTGTTCACCAGGATCGTCGGGGCGCCCAGCTCGGCGGCGACCCGCGCGACGGCGGCTTCCACCTGGGCGCTGTCCGACACGTCGCAGCCGACGGCGAGCGCGGTGCCGCCCGCGGCGGTGATCTTCTCGACGGTGTCCTTGCAGGCCGCCTCGTCGAGGTCGAGTACGGCGACGGCGCGGCCCTCGGCCGCCAGGCGTACGGCGGTGGCGGCGCCGATGCCCCGCGCCGCTCCCGTCACGATGGCGACGCGCTGCTCGGTGGTGGACATGCTTGGTTCTCCTCGCCCTTGGATAGCGGCTCAGCGGACGTCGTGGCCGTCCCCTGACAGAGAGGCCCGATGGCTGAGCAACCGCTTAGTACCTTCAGCAGACGAGACGCTAGAAGCCCTGGCACCCGGTGTCAACGGCGCACGGCCCGGGGGGCCGCACGTCACACCGGGCGGCGGCCCCCTCGTGCCGGACCCGGCGCACCGGGCGGCGCCGCGCCCAGGACGCTCAGCGCACCAGCAGGTCGAGCAGGCGCTCCACCTCACCGGCCGGGTCGGTGGTGAGCCCGGTGTGAACGGCTCCGGGCTGGACGACCGTGGAGCGCGGGGCGATCAGCCAGCGGAAGCGCCGCCCGGCGTCGTCGCCGGCTGCCTGACCGGCCCCCTCACCGCCGCCGCAGACCCCTTCGACGGCGCGCAGGGCGGCCCGCACGCCCACCACGTCGGCGTCCGGGTCCAGCGCCTTCAGCTTCGCCTCGTCCAGATGCGTACGGGCGGCGACGAACGAGTGGGCCCGGCAGTAGACGAGCACCCCGGCGTTGAAGCACTCCCCGCGCTCCACCCGGGGGACGACCCGCAGAAGCGCGTATTCGAAGACGTCGCGGCGCGTCATCGGCCACCCTCCCGGCCGGTACGGGCGGCTGCCGCGGCGGGCGCCTCGCCGGCCGGCTGGGGCCGGGGTGGCAGGCGCTCGGTGAGCCAGCCGGGCGCCTGGGAGGGCCGGTTCGCGGTCGGCGCGTCCAGGGTGATCCGCTCGTGGATGGTGGCGGCCCGCGCCAGCAGAGGCGCCACATAGGCCCGCCGCAGCTCGTCGGTGGAGGAGAACCCCGGCTCGTCGGCCAGCCAGGCGTCCGGCACGTCGGCGGCCACCTCGGTGAGCAGTTCCTCGGTGACCAGCGGGGCCAGCTCGGCGGCCGCGGCGGCGACGTCCGGGGCGAAGGGGGCCAGCACGTGGTCGGAGGCGTTGTACGGCTTCGCGGCCGATGCCTCGGCGCCCGGCCAGTTGTGGTGCCAGATCATGGTGGCGCCGTGGTCGATGAGCCAGAGGTCGCCGTGCCAGACCAGCATGTTGGGGTTGCGCCAGGAGCGGTCGACGTTGTTGATCAGCGCGTCGAACCAGACGACCCGCCCCGCCTCCCCCGCGCCCACCTCGTAGGCGAGCGGGTCGAAGCCGAGCGAGCCCGGCAGGTAGTCCATGCCCAGGTTCAGCCCGCCGCTCGCCTTGAGCAGCTCCTGCACCTCCTGGTCGGGTTCGGCGAGACCGATGACCGGGTCGAGCTCGATGGTCACCAACTCCGGGACCCGCAGCCCCAGCCGACGCCCCAGCTCGCCGCAGATGACCTCCGCGACGAGGGTCTTACGGCCCTGGCCGGCGCCGGTGAACTTCATGACGTACGTACCGAGATCGTCGGCCTCGACGATCCCCGGGAGCGAGCCGCCCTCACGCAGAGGCGTGACATAGCGGGTCGCTGCGACCTCTTCCAGCACTTTCTCAGGCCACCCATCTCTTCAGCCTTACATTCCACGGACGACTTCTCCGGGGCGTAGAGGCAGGGATCACCGGTCGACGACGCTGGGGAGAATCTGGGGAGTTCCGGCCGGCGGGCCTCCCCACTCCCCCAGCGGACCGTCGATGACGCCGCGCCCTCCGCTGCCGGCCTCCGGCATGAAGTGAGCATAGTAACCGAGGGTGATCGTCGGCCACCGAGTCGGGGTCACGACGGACTCTCCGGGTTCCGCCGTGACCGAGGCGTAGGTGCCGAGCCTTCGACAGGCTCCCCGGACGCCCCGCCACGCTGCGCGTCCCCGGCCACACCCCGGGCAGCACGGCCTACGTCTTCGGCGAGCCGGGGGCGGTCTTCACCGGCGACGCCCCGATCGACCCCGACGGCCTTCACCGGACACCGCGGCCCTGGCGCCGTCTGCCGGGACTTCTCCAGCGGCAGCACCACCACCGCACTCGCGTCGTTCGCCCGGCTCGTCGCGCTGGACAATTCGCTGGTGCTGCTTGGACACGGCCCAACCTGACCGCGGTCGCCACACCGCGCGAACCGGTCGGTGCGGCAGGGCCGGAAGCCGGGGCGGCCCCTCTGCCGGGTGCTTCAGCTGCCGCCGTCGATGTGCGTGGCCGACGTCGCCGCACCCCTGTACGTCAGAGGCCTCTCCTCCGCGACCCGTTGGATAGGGTCGGCGCATGACTGAACAGCACGATCCACTGACGTGGCGCCTGAAGAGCGAACGCCCCGGCCCCGTCGGCTACCTGGACGTGCGCTGTCGCACCTATGTGCAGCCGGACGGCAAGGAGTCGGACTGGGACGTCCTGCAGGGCCCGCGTGCGGTGGCCCTGGTGGCGTTCACCGAGGACGGCCACGGCATTCTCGTACGGCAGTACCGCCCCGGTCCGGACAGGGTCCTGGCAGAGCTCCCCGGTGGCCTCGTCGAGCCTGAGGAGGACGTGATGGCTGCTGCCGCCCGTGAGCTCCTGGAGGAGACCGGATACCAGACCGGCTCTGCCGAGATCGTCATGCAGACCTACCTTGCGTCCTTCGCCACTCATGTGCGGTACGCCGTCCTGGCCCGCGACTGCCGCAAGGTCGGCGAACCCACACCGGACGCGGAGGAGTTCGTCGATCCGCTCCTCCTTCCGCGGGAGGAGTACGTGGCCCATCTCCTCGGCGGCCAGTACACCGACGCGGACCTGGGCCTGGCCGGACTCGTGGCGGCGGGTCTGCTCAAGCAGACGGGCTGAACTCCCGGGATCCCCAGGAGCGCCGGTCGAATCGGGCAGCAAAACCACAGCCGGGGCACCGGAAGCCACACGGCCTCATTCACATCGGCGTGTTCTCGTGCCGATTGCACAGGTCCACGCAATGAACAGAAAACCCTTACCAGAATAATCCTCAGGTCTTCAGGCAAGGGAAGAACGTGCACGACACGCCTGCGTGCTACGAATTGCATCGGGGCTGTGGGATTTTCGCGGCAGAGGCTTTCGCTTCTGCGGCCGAAGTCGTTGTGGGCGCCTTCATCCTCCTCGAACACCACAGGAAACGGGCGCCATAGACGTGAAAACGGGCCCGACGCGAGGGCGGCGACCCCAGACCCGACAGCAGAGAAGCCCTCACGCGGAAACCCGTTGGCCCCCACACAAGATGCCGCGACACCGACCCCTCGTTCTTCGCCGTCGACGGGTCGGGGATCCTGCACGACGTCGGCCCCGCCCACGGCAGCGGCTA
>NZ_JBEXSI010000032.1:0-93194 GCF_040613515.1 Streptomyces sp. NPDC006261 | reverse complement strand
ACCAGGCTCACGGCGAGCAGCGCCGCGATGACGAGGGTGCCGAGGACGGCGTAGACCCGGTTGCGGACGACGGGTGGCCTGCCGGAACGCGGTGAGCACGGCGTCCTCGCCGGGGAGTTCACCGGCCGGGGTGCGGCGGGCGGCACGGGCCGCACCGAGTGCTTCGGCAAGCCGGAGTGCGTCGTCGCGGGCCTGGTCGCCGAGGGGCACGACCGGCTCGCCGCGGAGCAGTTTCTCCGCCGCGTCCTTGTCGAGCCACTCGTCCTGCTCGTCGGCCATCACATGTCCCTCTGCGTCCACGGTCGCGAATGCGTCACACCGGGAGTGACCCCGGCCGGCGCTGCCGGACCGGCCCTACCGGGGCGCTGAGAGGGTACGGCACCGAGCCCCGCGCCGCCGCCCTGCCCCTGACCTGCGTCGCTCCCGGAACCCTGGGCGGACGCCCGGTCCGGTCCTTCGGGGCCACCGTCCGGAGTCGGCGCACCGGCGGAGAGCGGCGCGTCCGGGTGGTCGGCACCGAGGAGTTCGGCGAGCCGCTTGAGGCCGCGGTGGGCGGCGGTCCGTACGGCGCCGGGGCGTTTGCCGAGGGTCTGGGCGGCGCTCTTCGCGTCCAGCCCGACGACCACGCGCAGCACGACGGCCTCGGCCTGGTCCTGCGGGAGCTGGGCTATGAGGGACATCGTGCGGTCGGTGTCGAGCGCCTCCATGGCGTCACCGGCGGTGTCGGACTCGGCGGGCCTGCCGGTCAGCTCCGTCTCGTCGCCGCCGATCGCGGGGCGGCGGCTGCGCATCCGCAGATGGTCGAGCGAGCGGTTACGGGCGATCCGGGCCGCCCAGCCCCGGAAGCGGTCGGCGTCCCCGCTGAAGCGGTCGAGGTCGCGCGCTATCTGGAGCCACGCCTCGGACGCGACGTCCTCGGCGTCCGGCTCGCCCACAAGCGTCCGTATGTAGCCCAGCAGCCGTGGCTGTACAGCGCGGTACACAGCACGGAAGGCGTCCTCGTCCCCGTCCTGCGCCGCGAGCACCGCGGCGGTCAGCTCCGCGTCGTCCCCCAGCACTCCCTCAACCCGCCCTGCTGTCCTCAATCGCAGCTGGTCACCACTGCTGCGCCACTCTGCGCGACTCAGCACGCTACGTGGTCGGCAGGGGTCACGTCCATGACTTGTATAACTCGCAACAATTCGCGGCCCTCGGTGCGGTGTGACAGAAAACGCAGTCGCGGCGCTGAGATGAGTACGGGGTCGTGCTGCGACCCCGTGGAAGACGGCCGGGGCCTCTCCTGTGGGGGGTGGCGGCCCCGGTCGTCGCTCCTCTCCCCGCGCCCAGGTCATGGGCGCCCCCGCGGCCCCGCCGCCCGGTACCGCCTCACCCCCTTCGTCGGTCCGGAGCTGCCGAACGTCCTGGCCCTGGCTGATCTGGTGATCTGGTGATCTCGCGCAGCGGAGCCGGCATCCTGGCCGAGCTGACCGCTCTGGGCAAGCCCGCGGTGTTCATCCCGCTCGCCACGGCGGCCGGCAACGAGCAGGCCCACAACGCCCCTCACCTGAAGGAGTCCGGTGCGGCGGTCGCACTCCTCGGCGACGTGACCGGCGGGCACCTGCGCGAGGCGGCGGCCCGCAACTCGGCGATCCGGAGCGCCGGGAAGCGATGGCAGCGGCGGCCAGGGCACACGGCCGCCCGGATGCCGCCGAGCGGCTCGTTGACGTGATCCTGTCCGCGGCCACCCGGTGACAGCTCGGCCCGGAGTGGGCCGGGTGAATCGCCGCGAACCGCCCGCCGCTGGGCAGGGCGGGCGCCTTCGGGGCCAGTCCTTTTAGTCGCCGAGGCCCTGGACGTACTCCTGGGCCTTGTCGACAGCGGTATCGATCTTGTCGCCGTGCTTGCCGCCGGTCTTGTGCTCGATGAAGCCGCCGGCCTTCTCCAGCCCGTCGGAAGTCTTGTCCCCGTGGGCCTCGGCGAGGTCTTCGGCCTTCTCCTTCAGGCCCTTCAAGGCGTCGAACATCAGGGATTCGTCTCCTCCACTCGAAACTGCCTGGTGGCGAGCGTTGTTCCACGGTGAACCCGGCACACAGGACGGCACCGGGAGACGGAAGAGGAGCCGATAAGCTGCGCGGACCGAGGGAATCAGCGGGCGGACTGCGTGGGGTGGGCCAGGTCATGACGATGCGGCAGAACTGGTGGCGACGGGGGCTGGCGGTCGGGGTCGTGTTCCTGGTGGCCGGATGCGCGGCGATCGAGGACGCGACCACGCCCGGGCCGGACGGGAAGCCGTCCGCCTCGGCCTCCGCCGGGGCAGGCGGCGGTGCGGCGGCCGACGACACGGCCCTGCCGGGCATACCCACCGCGGGACAGGCCAGGCAGGAGCTGGCCGGGCTGAAGGTGGCCCGGCACGGTTCGATGTCCGGCTACAGCCGGGCCAAGTTCCCCCACTGGGCCGCGCAGGGCGAGTCCTGTGACACCCGGGAGACCGTGCTGGAGCGTGACGGCACCGATGTCGAACGGGACCCGCAGTGCCGGGCGGTCGCCGGGAAGTGGACCAGCGTCTACGACGACGAGGAGTTCAGCGAGGCCCGCGACCTGGACATCGACCACATGGTCCCGCTCGCCAACGCCTGGCGCTCCGGGGCCAGGACCTGGACGCAGGAGAAGCGCAAGGAGTTCGCCAACGACCTGACCCGCCCTCAACTGCTGGCGGTGTCGGCGTCGTCGAACCGCTCCAAGGGCGACCAGGGGCCGGACGAGTGGCAGCCGCCGTCCAAGACGTACTGGTGCACCTACTCCCGTGCTTGGGTGTCGGTGAAGGCGGCGTACGAGCTCTCGGTCACGGAGGCCGAGAAGGGCATGCTGACGGAGATGCTGGACACCTGTAACCCATGAACGGAAGCACCTCATGAACGGACCTGACCCGGCACAGCCGCAACAGTTCGTGGACGACGTCAAGGCGGGCCCCGGCGGGGCAATGACCGACGAGGTGGGTGTCGTCACCGGTGAGCTGACGGTCTCCACCACCCTGCGACCCGACGGGCGCGCCGACATCGCCCTCCAGTACACCGGCGCGGAGGAGTGGTACGTCCTCACCGGCAGCCCGGTTCCGCTGCCTTCCGCCGGCCTGGAGGCCCTGCACCACGACATCCTCGGCCGCATCGGCCGGGGAGGCGGAGCGCAGGCCGGGCCCTGAGGGCAGAAGGTCCCGCCGGCCCGCCTGCACGCTCCGGGTGAAGAGTGCGCAGTCCGTCGGCCGACCCTCCGGGGGGACGGTGCCGGACTCGGGCCCGGCTCGGTCACCCCCTGCTGCGGGCCCGGCGCGACATCACCGCGCGCAGCACCCGGCGCCCCTCGACGGACAGGTCCAGGGCCTTGCGCACCCCGGCCCCGCTGCCCGCCGTCCCGGCGGTCTCCGCGAGGATCTCCAGGATCCGGACCTGCCGCTCCAGCTCCCCCGCCACCAACGGTCCGACGTCGGTCGCCGCCCCGCCGCGCGCCGCCTTCAGAAGGCCGGCGTCCTGCGGGGCCTTCCCGTCCGGGGCGTCGAACCGGCCGTGGATCTCCAGCGCGACCAGCGAGCAGGCGTCGGCCCACTCCCGGAGGGGTGCGGGGGCGAAGTCGGAGGGGGCGGCCCCCAGCATCGCGCGCACCCGTGCGGCCGGTCCGTCGCTGACGGCCTCGTCGTCCATCGCCGTACGGACAGCCGCGAGGCGGATGGCCCATTCCTGCCCGTCCTCGCAGCTCGCCCAGAGCGGCCGCAGCGGTTCGGGCCCGTCCGGTCCCGCCAACAGTGGCAGGCAGCGGTCCAGACAGGCCACGGCGCTGGCGGCGAGCGATCGCTCGTCGGCGCGTCCGATCAGTTCCAGCAGACTCATCGACGTCTCCCTCGGTCTACCGCGTACTGCGCCGAATGGCTGAAAAGCGTCACTTCTGAGCGGCTGTCACCGGTGCGCGCCCGGGACCGGCGGGGCGGGAGCCGGGGGGTCTACGGCGCGTTCCACCTGCATCCGGGTCAGGGCGCGGACGAAGAGGATCGCCAGGACCGCGGCGACGACCTCCAGCGCGTCGGCGGCGGCCACCAGCGCGAGGCCCTGCGCTGTCTGCTCCGGCTTCTCGGCTCTCTCCAGCACGTGTGCGGTGATCCGGTCGGAGAGGACCGACGCGACCCACAGGGCCCACCAGAAGTTGAGCAGGGCCCGCGGGACGGCCACCCGGCCGCCCTCCGGGCCGATGGGGGCGCTGCCCGTCCAGATCCCGTCGGCCACCCGGTAGGGGAACCAGAGGTTGGCCACAGGCACGAACCAGCTGCCCACGGCCCAGCCGGGGCCCATCTTCTGCGCGCCCAGGTCGAAGACCTCGGCGTTCCGGCGGGCGCGGTGGAACCAGAGGATGAAGAGGATCCCGGTGATCAGGAGGACGGTCGGCCGGTAGTCCGTGATGACGTCGTGGAGCCGGTCGGCCGACTCGACCCGGCTGCCCTGGACGGCCGTGTAGCCGGCGTCGATGAAGCCCTGCCACATGCTGCGCAGGTGGAGCCCGGCTCCGATGGCGGCCAGGTCGATGGCGATGACGGTGCCCAGCAGGGCGGTCACCGCCCAGGACAGGCCGACCGGTGAGCGCGGCCAGTCGCCGACGCCCCAGCCGCCGGGTCCGGTGGCCGGGGGCGTCAGGTGGTCGGGCAGCGGGGGCCGTGTGCCCGAGCAGAAGGTGCAGAGGCCGTCGTCGGTGACGGCCGTTCTGATGCGGCAGCGGGAGCAGAGCATGAGGCGTTCCCCCCAGGGAGCGGTCGGTGACCTCTCACGTCCTCCCCAGGAGCGCGCGGTCGGCGGACCGTAGCCCGTGGACGCCTTCGCTGTCCAAAGGCCCCGAAGGCCCCGAAGGGCCCGAAGGCTCAGGATGCCTGCGGTCCGCCGACCGCCCCGGCCGCCGTCAGCCCGCGCTGCCCGTCCGGGCCGCCAGCTCCTGGAACTGTGTCCAGGTCAGCTCCGGCTTCCGCGGGTCCCACAGCTTCTGCGCGGTCGCGACGAGCGGCATCCTGATGCCGTCCGCGACCTGCTGGGTCGTCTGGGCGTTCGGCAGGTCGCCCCAGACCGCGAACCGGCCGCCGAGGATCTGCGGCGAGTAGCGCTCCGCCACCGGCTCGGTGCCGCGCAGCACCATCGGGGTCCACTGCTCGTAGATCCGCTTGCCGGTCGGGTAGACGAACTCGTTCGGCTCGCCGAGCACGTAGTACAGGAACTCGTCGTTGAGGTTGAGCATCTCGTAGCCCGCGGCGAGGTACTCCTGCGGGGGCCGGGCGCCGATCTCCTTGCCGGTCCAGTACTCGATCTCGATGTTCTTGTCTGCCTTGACCTCCGAGTCGCGGAAGAGGCCGTCGTTCCACGCCTTGGCGGTGCGGCCCTTGGGCTCCACCACCGCCGCCCGGTCGTTCAGCCAGCCCGTGGCGAGGTCCTCGATGGTGGCGCCGGACCCGTGCTTCTGCTCGGCGGCCCGCTGGAGCTGCGGGTAGGAGGCGGCCGGGTTGCCGACCATCAGCGCCTGGTACTCGTCGGCGCCCAGATGCCAGTACTTCCCGGGGAACAGCTCGGTGTACTCGTCCAGCAGCTCGTCGATCAGCTTCGCCGCGGCCGGCTTGGAGATGTCGATGGACCCCCTCGACTCCCGGCCCTGGGTGTTGCGGAGCTGGAGGTCGGGGTGGGCGCGGAGCACCGCGCCGAGGTGTCCGGGCGAGTCGATCTCGGGGACGACCTCGATGTGCAGGCTGTTGGCGAGGCCGACGATGCGGCGGACCTCGTCCTGGGTGAGGGCCTCGTCCGAGACGACCTCGGGGTGGGTCTCGGACTCGATCCGGAAGGCCTGGTCGTCGGAGAAGTGCAGGCCGAGCTGGTTGAGCTTGAGGTCGCCCATCTCGCGTATGCGGTCCTCGATCCACTCCGCGCTGTAGTGCTTGCGCGCGATGTCGAGGTTGAGCCCGCGCTGCGGCCGGTCGGGCCGGTCGTTGACGACACCCTCGGGCACCGTCCTGTCCGCCTTGAGCGACTGCTTGAGGGTGCGGGTGCCGTAGAACACGCCCGACTCGTCGGGGCCGGTGATCTTCACCTTCCGGTCGCGGACGGTGAGGGTGTACGACTCGGCGGGACCCTTGTCCTTCGCGCCGAGCGCCAGCTCGACGTCTCCCTCGCGGGGCGCCTGCGCTCCCCGGTAGGGGAGCTTCAGCTCCTTGGCGAGCAGCTGGGCCTCGTCGGCGAGCACCTGGCTGCCCTTGGCTATGACGATCGAGCTGTCCTTGCCCGGCTGCCAGCCAGGACCGCGCGCGGCGGTGTGCTCGCGGACCGCCGGGATCGTGCTCGGGGTGGTGGAGAGCGGGTAGCTGCGGGAGGGCGACGGGGTGGCCGCCGTGGCGGAGGTCCCGGACGGGGAAGCCGCGTCGCGGGAGGGGTGGCTGCCGGAGCCTTCCGGCCAGACGACGACGGTGAGGACGACGGCGGCCGCGGCCGTGACAGCCGCGCCGGTGACGAGGGCACCACGCGTGGGCGACATCGGTCAGATTCCTCCGGAATAGGGGCCAGGGGGTAGGTAGGGGGCAGAAGTGAGTGAATAGGCTGAAAGGTTGACATTTTTGCTGGCGATCCGCCCACCGAGAACAAGCGCGGAGCGTACAGAACCCCCGGCGCCGCAGGTCAGGCGGTCGTCAAACGTTCCGAAACTCTCCCGTTCGGGTGATTTTTGGCCGAACCCTCGGACGGCCGCCGACCGATCTCGCTAGCGTTGCGGCACATTCGTATCTCCTTTCACTTCCGCTTCGCGAACGTCCCACTCGCGCCCCGCACGCGTCCCCCTTTCACCCCGCGTACGCCCCGCCGGGCAACCTTGCTGCCCTTCTGCCCCTCTTTCAGGGTCACAGATGTCGTTCATCCGAGGAGTCCACGCTGTCCAGGTCCAGCGAGTCCCCCGCCGGCCTGCCCAAGCAGTCCACGCCCCCGGCCGGGCCCTCCGCCATACCCGGGCAGCACCGCCGCCCGCCGCAGGTCAGCGGTGGCTTCGGCGTACCCCGCGCCGACCTGGTGGCCGGGCTCGCCCGGTTCAACGAGGCCCCCTTCACCACGGCCGAGGCCGCGCTCCTGGAGTGCTGCGGCAGCCGCCGCTGGGCCCACCGGATGGCCGCCCACCGCCCCTTCCCCGACCTGGCGTCCCTGCTGGCCGCCTCCGACGAGGCGGGGTACGACCTGGCGGCCCGGGACATCGCGGAGGCGCTCGCCGCCGAGCCCGCCCCCTGCCTGCACCACGACGCGCCGCGCGCCGCCCACCTGGCGCTGCGGGCCGCACACGCGGCGTACGAGAGCAGATTCGGCCATTCCTTCGTGATCTGCCTGGACGCGTGCCCGCCCTCGCAGCACGTCGACCAGGTCCTGGCCGGTATCCGGGTCAGGCTGACGCACGAGGTGGACGAGGAGCGGGCCGTGACCGCCGACGAGCTGCGGCGACTCGCCCGGAGCCGGCTGGTCGAGCTGGTGACCGAGGGCTGGTGACGAGGGCCGGTGACCGACGGCTGGTGACCCGGGCCCGCGACCGGACCCACCGGCCCGGGGGCCGCGCCAGCGAGGGCCGCTCTAGCCCGTACGTGCCTGTTTGATTGCCACTTTGATCACACCAGAGACCCCGGCGCGAACGAACCGACAAAGCGTCGCTACGATGGCCGGGGCCGGTGGACCGTACCCGGCCGGGTCAGACCGACAGTCAAGCCGGCCGACCCCAATCCCCGCTCCCGGAGGGTTCTTCCGTGCCGGCTGGAACGCTGTACCGCGGCCGGGAAGGCATGTGGTCCTGGGTGGCTCATCGAGTCACCGGTGTCCTCATTTTCTTCTTCCTGTTCGTACATGTCCTGGACACCGCTCTCGTCCGCGTCTCCCCCGAGGCCTACGACGATGTCGTGGCCACGTACAAGACGCCGATCGTCGCGCTCCTCGAATACGGCCTCGTGGCCGCCATTCTCTTCCACGCGCTGAACGGTCTTAGGATCATCGCCGTGGACTTCTGGGCCAAGGGCCCGCGCTTCCAGAAGCAGATGCTCTGGACCGTGCTGGGCATCTGGATCGTGCTGATGGTCGGGGCCCTGTACCCCGTCCTCGGTCACGCCGTACGCGACGTCTTCGGGAGCTGAGGCCCATGTCCAGCGAGACTTCTTCCGCAGCCGCGATCGGCGACGTCGAGGGCGTGAGCCTCTACGACGTCGACCACCCGGCCCCGGTGATCGAGCCCCCGCGCAAGCGGACCGGCAAGACGCCCAAGGGATCGCGCACCAACTTCGAGATGTACGCCTGGCTCTTCATGCGCCTGTCGGGCATCGTCCTGGTCGTCCTCGTCCTCGGCCACCTGCTGATCCAGCTGGTGCTCGACGGCGGCGTCTCCAAGATCGGCTTCGCCTTCGTGGCGGGCCGCTGGGCCTCGCCGTTCTGGCAGATCTGGGACCTGACGATGCTCTGGCTCGCCATGCTCCACGGCGCCAACGGCCTCCGTACGGTCATCAACGACTACGCCGAACGGGACAAGACCCGCTTCTGGCTGAAGATGCTCCTGTACACCGCCACGGTGTTCACCGTCCTGCTGGGCACGCTGGTGATCTTCACCTTCGACCCGAACATCCGCTAGGCGCCGGGACAGAGGGACCAGAGGAAACCATGCAGATCCACAAGTACGACACCGTCATCGTCGGCGCCGGCGGCGCCGGCATGCGCGCGGCCATCGAGTCGACCAAGCGCAGCCGTACCGCCGTGCTGACGAAGCTCTACCCCACCCGCTCCCACACCGGTGCGGCGCAGGGCGGCATGGCCGCCGCGCTCGCCAACGTGGAGGAGGACAACTGGGAGTGGCACACCTTCGACACGGTCAAGGGCGGCGACTACCTGGTCGACCAGGACGCGGCCGAGATCCTGGCGAAGGAGGCCATCGACGCCGTCCTCGACCTGGAGAAGATGGGCCTGCCGTTCAACCGGACGCCCGAGGGCCGCATCGACCAGCGCCGCTTCGGCGGTCACACCCGCAGCCATGGTGAGGCCCCGGTCCGCCGGTCCTGCTACGCCGCGGACCGCACCGGCCACATGATCCTCCAGACGCTGTACCAGAACTGCGTCAAGGAGGGCGTGGAGTTCTTCAACGAGTTCTACGTCCTGGACCAGCTGATCACCGAGGTCGACGGGGTCAAGAAGTCCGCCGGCGTCGTCGCGTTCGAGCTGGCCACCGGCGAGATCCACGTCTTCCAGGCGAAGTCGGTCATCTACGCCTCCGGCGGCACCGGCAAGTTCTTCAAGGTGACGTCCAACGCGCACACCCTGACCGGTGACGGCCAGGCCGCCTGCTACCGGCGCGGCCTGCCGCTGGAGGACATGGAGTTCTTCCAGTTCCACCCCACGGGCATCTGGCGCATGGGCATCCTGCTGACGGAGGGTGCCCGCGGTGAGGGCGGCATCCTCCGCAACAAGGACGGCGAGCGCTTCATGGAGAAGTACGCGCCGGTCATGAAGGACCTGGCCTCCCGTGACGTCGTCTCGCGCTCCATCTACACGGAGATCCGCGAGGGCCGCGGCTGCGGTCCGGCCGGTGACCACGTCTACCTGGACCTGACCCACCTGCCGCCGGAGCAGCTGGACGCCAAGCTCCCGGACATCACGGAGTTCGCGCGGACCTACCTCGGCATCGAGCCCTACACGGACCCGATCCCGATCCAGCCGACCGCGCACTACGCCATGGGCGGCATCCCGACCAACGTCGAGGGCGAGGTGCTGGCCGACAACACCACCGTCGTCCCGGGCCTGTACGCCGCCGGCGAGGTCGCCTGTGTCTCCGTGCACGGCGCCAACCGCCTGGGCACCAACTCGCTGCTCGACATCAACGTCTTCGGCAAGCGCTCCGGCATCGCCGCCGCCGAGTACGCGGTGAAGAACGACTTCGTCGAGCTTCCCGAGAACCCGGCGCAGCTCGTCGCCGACCAGGTGGAGCGGCTGCGCAACTCCACCGGCACCGAGCGCGTGGCGACACTGCGCCTGGAGCTCCAGGAGTGCATGGACGCCAACGTGATGGTGTTCCGTACCGAGCAGACGATCAAGACGGCGGTCGACAAGATCGCCGAGCTGCGCGAGCGGTACCTCAACGTGTCCATCCAGGACAAGGGCAAGCGGTTCAACACCGACCTGCTGGAGGCCATCGAGCTGGGCAACCTGCTCGACCTGGCCGAGGTCATGGCGGTCTCCGCGCTCGCCCGCAAGGAGTCCCGCGGCGGTCACTACCGCGAGGACTACCCGAACCGCGACGACGTCAACTTCATGCGCCACACCATGGCGTACCGCGAGGTGGCCGCCGACGGCGCCGAGTCGATCCGGCTCGACTACAAGCCGGTCGTGACCACCCGCTACCAGCCGATGGAGCGTAAGTACTGATGGCTACCCCGACCCTGGACAAGACCGACGGGACCGCGAAGCCCGAAGCCGGCTTCGCCGACTCCCCGTTCATCACCGCCACGTTCCGGATCCGCCGCTTCAACCCGGAGGTCTCCGACGAGGTCCAGTGGCAGGACTTCCAGATCGAGATCGACCCGAAGGAGCGTGTCCTCGACGCCCTTCACAAGATCAAGTGGGAGCTCGACGGGACCCTGACGTTCCGCCGGTCCTGCGCGCACGGCATCTGCGGTTCCGACGCGATGCGGATCAACGGCAAGAACAGGCTCGCCTGCAAGACGCTGATCAAGGACATCAACCCGGAAAAGCCGATCATGGTGGAGGCCATCAAGGGCCTCACGGTCCTCAAGGACCTCGTGGTCGACATGGACCCGTTCTTCCAGGCGTACCGCGACGTCATGCCCTTCCTCGTCACCAAGGGGAACGAGCCGACCCGCGAGCGTCTGCAGTCCGCCGAGGACCGCGAGCGGTTCGACGACACCACCAAGTGCATCCTGTGCGCCGCGTGCACGTCCTCGTGCCCGGTGTTCTGGAACGACGGCCAGTACTTCGGCCCGGCGGCGATCGTCAACGCGCACCGCTTCATCTTCGACTCGCGTGACGAGGCCGGCGAGCAGCGTCTGGAGATCCTCAACGACCGTGACGGTGTCTGGCGTTGCCGCACCACGTTCAACTGCACGGACGCCTGCCCCCGTGGCATCGAGGTCACCAAGGCGATCCAGGAGGTGAAGCGCGCGCTCATCACGCGTCGCTTCTGACCTCATCGAGGACCTTCACGGGCCCCGGCCACCCCGGTCGTCACGACCGGGGTGGCCGGGGCCCGTTGCTGCGTCCGGGCGAAACGGGCGGTACGGTCGTGCGGAGCTGAACACACGCAGAGAACGGGGATCCCCATGAGCGAGCCGAATCCTTCACCTGGCGACGCGTACAAGTGGGGTCCTCCCCAGCAGCAGCCCGGCCACCCCCAGCACCCCGGCCACCCGCCGACGATGGCCGACGGCCAGGCGTACGGGTACCCGCCGCCGGGCGGCACGCCCGCTTACGGCTATCCGCAGCCGCTGCCCGAGTCGGCGACCCAGCCCGGCCCGGGCTACGGGTATCCGTACCAGGCGCAGCCGACGATGCCCGGCCAGTACCTCCCCGTACCGCAGGAAGTGCCCGGCCACGGCGGGGTCCCGGTGCTGTCGATCGGTGACATCACGGTCATGAGCGACGCGATCGTCAGCCCTTCGGGGACGATGCCGCTCAAGGGCGCCGTCTGGACGGCGACCGACATGTCGCGCACCGAGGAGAAGATCCCGGCGCACGCGATCGTGCTGGCGATCGTCTTCGCCCTGTTCTGCCTGATCGGCCTGCTGTTCCTGCTGATGAAGGAGAAGCGGACGGTGGGGTTCGTCCAGGTCACGGTCACCAGTGGCGGCCGCCACCACGGCACCATGGTCCCGGCGACGGGCCCGCACACCTTCCCCGCGGTGATGGGGCAGCTCAACCAGGCCCGCTCGATGAGCGCCTGAGCGGCGGGCCCACCCCATGGCACGTTTCGAGCACACGGTCACCGTCACCGCGCTGGACCGCCACTG
This sequence comes from Streptomyces sp. NPDC006261, assembly GCF_040613515.1. Lineage (NCBI taxonomy): Bacteria > Bacillati > Actinomycetota > Actinomycetes > Kitasatosporales > Streptomycetaceae > Streptomyces > Streptomyces sp. NPDC006261. The sequence goes on along the minus strand of NZ_JBEXSI010000032.1, from coordinate 81,178 downwards.
GTTCGAGGAGGCCGCCGGGCACGTGGTGGACCTCTTCGACGCCTCCCGTGAGCAGGGCGGCGAGATCCTGCTGCCCGACGGGCGCCCGGTACACGGTCTCCGGCTGCTGAAGGGGCGTCATCTGCAGTCGGGGGCGCAGTACGGGGAGGGCACCGGGCCGGGCGAGGAGGTGGCCTTTGAAGCCACCGTCCTGCGTGAGTGGCGGCCCTCCCGCACCGTCGAGGTGGAGAGCCGCTTGGCGGAGGAGTCCATGTCCGTTCGGGTGGGGGTGCGGGTCCGCGAGCCCCGGACGCCCAGGGCGCTGGAGGTGTCCCTCGACGGGCACAATCCGAAGGGCGGTTCGCTGTACCGCTTCTCGGGCCGTGCCAAGGCCGACCTGCACGCCTGGTGGGCGGCGCTGGAGAGGCCCTCGTCGGCGCCCCCGGCCGCCCGGGCCCCCGTCATCGGCAGGGCGGTGCACCGGCTGGGCAAGGCCCGTCTCACGGTGACCCCGCGCCCGGCCGAGCACGGCTCCTGGCGGGTCTGCGTCGTGCTGAGCGTGCGCGGGCGGTGGCTGCTGCGGCCGCTCGCGGCGGTGGGGCTGCTCCTCGCCCGGAGGCCGATCGAGCGGGGGTTCCGCGAGGGCGTGGACAGCGCGGCCGAGGAGTGGTCCGAGATGCTGGCCGAGCTGCCGTCGCTGCACGGTGAGGCGCTGCGCGCGGATATCGCGGACGCGCTGACCGAGCCGCCCGAGTCGGCGGAATCGCCCGAGCCACTGACCGAGGTGCTCTGACACACATTTCGCAGACCCCTTCTTGAACATGTTCAAGAAGGGGTCTACAGTCACGCCCAAGAGCAGTTTTGAACGCGTTCAAAGGAGGGTGGGGCATGGACCTCACTGTTGTCGCCTACGTCCTCTACCTGCTGATCAGCGTGGCGCTCACCGTCTGGGTCGCCCGTACTCTCAGCCGTAACGGGCGGGTCTTCCTCGCCGACGTGCTGCACGGGAACGACAAGCTCGCCGAAGCCGTCAACCACCTGCTGGTGGTGGGCTTCTACCTGGTCAACCTCGGGTTCGTCACGCTCTACCTCAAGAACGCCGACGGGGTCGCGAACGCCCGCGAGCTGTTCGAGGCGCTCTCGGTGAAGGTGGGCGTGGTCCTGCTGGTCCTCGGCGTCATGCACCTGGGCAACGTGTACGTGCTCAGCCGCATCCGCCGCCGCAGCGCACTGGAGCGCGAGCAGACCCCGCCCGTGCCCCCGCAGGGCTGGACGAAGCCGGGGCCCACGGGCCCGTGGGCCGCGCCCGCCCCGACGCCGGGGCAGTGAGCCCCGTGACCGCCGCTGCTCCCGTCCGCCGGCTCACCGTGCTCTACGACGCACAGTGCCCGCTCTGCACCCACCTGCGGCACTGGCTCGGCCGCCGGCGCCAGCTCGTCCCGCTGGACCTCGTACCGGCCGGATCGGCCGAGGCGCGGCGGCGGTTCCCGGAGCTGGACCCCGCCGCCACGTACGCGGAGATCACCGTGGTGGGGGACCTGGGGCAGGTCTACCAGGGCACGTCCGCCTGGATCGTCTGCCTGTGGGCGCTGGCTAAGTACCGCTCGAAGGCCCACTGGCTGGCCACCCCGGCCGGAGCGCCTTTCGCCCGGGGGACCGTGCTCGCCGCGGCGAAATACCGGTCGGTGACGGCTCCGCGGTGCGTCCCGGGCCGGGCATGCCCAGTGCCGCCAGGTGGTCGGTGGGCTCCCCGCTAGTGTTGGGCCCGTGGTGAAGGAAGAGAAGAACGTGCAGGAGAACGGGGCCGCGAAGCCCGCCAAGACCGGCAAGACCGTCCAGGCAGGCAAGGCCGCGAAGAGCGAGCAGACCCGCACGCTGATTCTCGAGACGGCGCTCCGGCTCTTCGCCGAGCGGGGGTACGACCGGACGACGATGCGGGCGATCGCGCAGGAGGCGGGCGTCTCCACCGGGAACGCCTACTACTACTTCTCCTCCAAGGAGCACCTGGTCCAGGGCTTCTACGACCGCATCGCCGGTGAACACGCGGCGGCGGTGCGGCCCGCCCTCGCGGACGAGGCGGAGCTGGCCGACCGGATCCGGGGGGTGCTGCTGGCCTGGCTGGACGTGGCGGAGCCGTACCACCGGTTCGCCGCCCAGTTCTTCAAGAACGCGGCCGACCCGGAGAGTCCGCTCTCCCCGTTCTCCGACGAATCGGTGGCGGCCCGGGAGGCCGCGATCTCGATCCACCGGGAGACCCTCACCGGCTCCGGCACCAAGAGCGATCCCGAACTGGCACCACTGCTGCCCGAGTTGCTCTGGCTGATGCAGATGGGCCTGGTGCTTTTCTGGGTGTACGACCGCTCCCCGGGCGCCGAGCGCAGCCGGCGGCTCGTCGAGCGCACCGCGCCGATCGCCGCACGGGCGATCGGGCTCTCCCGCTTCCGGGTGCTGCGACCGCTCGTACGGCAGGTTCACGCGCTGCTGGTGGAGTTCATGCCGGGTGCATCGGCCGGGACTGAGCCCCGGCCGGCCGGCTGACCGGCCAGGTCCCGGCCGAGGCGACCGGGACATCGGCCCGTCAGATCCAGCTGAGTTCCCACAGACGCCAGAAGCCGGTGCCGTCGGAGAGGTACTGGGAGCCTGCGACGCCCGTCTTGGCGACGACGTAGTCCTTCTTCTGCCACAGCGGCAGCAGCGGTACGTCCTCGCCGACCAGCTTCTGCATCTCCTTGAAGTCGTTGGAGGTGCGGCCGCGGTCGCTGAACTGCTGCGTGGCGGCGATCAGCCTGTCCATCTTCTTGCTGGAGTAGCCGCTGTGCAGGACGTTGCCGGTGCCGACGAGCGGCTGGCTGAAGGTGTCGGGGTCCGGGAAGTCGGGGAACCAGCCGACGGTGTACATGTCGTACTCACCGGCCGCGTAGCCCTTCTGGTACTTCGTCCACTCCACGGCCTTGACCGAGACCTTGAAGAGGCCGTCCTTCTCCAGCTGGCGACGGAGCTCGGCGGTCTCCTTGGTGTACATGTCCCCCTCGCGGTAGGCGAAGTTGACAGCGACCGGGGTCTCGACACCGGCCGCCTGGAGCAGCTGCTCGGCGCGCTTCGGGTCGGACGTGGGGTAGGCGTCGAAGAAGGGGGTGCTGTGCCCGATGTAGCCGGTGGGGATCAGCGAGTACAGCGGCTCGACCGTGCCCTGGTAGACCTTGCTGACCAGCGGGCCCCGGTCCAGGAGCGCGGCGACGGCCTGGCGGACCTTCTTCTCACCGAACGGCGAGTTCTCCCGCGTGTTGAAGATGATGTTGCGGATCTCGGCACTGGCCGCCTCGGTCACCCGCAGCTCCGGGTCGCCCTCGTCCAGCTCGGCGAGCTTGGCGGACGGCAGCTGGCGGTGGGCGACGTCCACGTCGCCGCTGTTCCAGGCGGTCAACAGGTCCTCGGACGCCTTGAAGTAGCGGATGGTGACCGCTTCGCCGATCTTCTTGAGCGCGCCCCTGTACTTCAGGTTCGGCACCAGCTCGGCGCGGTTGTCCGGCTCGTACGACCTGAGGACGTACGGCCCGGAGCCGTCGACCTGGTTGCCCTTGCGGAGCTCGTCCTTGGGGTACTTGGTCGAGTCGACGATCGCCGCGGCGCCGGTGGCGAGCTTCTGCGGGAAGGTCGCGTCCTTGCCGGAGAGGTTGAAGGTGATCGTGCGGCCCTCGGTCGACACCGTGTCGAGCGTGGGGAAGAGACCCGAGGGACCGACGTCCGACTTGATCGCGAAGATCCGGTCGAAGGAGTGCTTGACGTCCTCGGCGGTGATCTTCCGGCCGTTGGAGAAGACCAGGTCGTCCCGCAGCTTGCACTGGTACGTCTGGAGCTTCTGCCCGACGAACGCGCAGCTCTCCGCGGCGTCCGGCTCCGGCACGATGGCACCGGGCTTGAAGGTCATCAGCGACTGGTAGATGTTGCTGTAGATCGCCCAGGAGCCCGCGTCATACGCACCGGCCGGGTCCAGGGAAGTCACGATGTCCGATGTCCCGACGGTGACCGCGTCGGTCTTCGCCTCCCCCGACGGGAGCAGTTGCCAGGCGCCGACGCCTGCGATGACCAAAACCGCGAAAATCGCGAGAATCCGTACCCGGACCGACCGCATTGCCGTGCTCTCCCTTACCAGCCCCACCACGGCAGTTGCGCTCAGACACGCACACTGCCGCACGTTCGCACTTACCCAATCACACGATTTTCACATCTGGAAGAGTAAATGGGGCGCTCACAGCCTTTTGTTGGACACGTTCGACGCAGCGTGTCCGAAAAGGCCGTTTCCCGCCTCTCACCTGCGGGTTTCCGTAGCTGAGAGTGACGTTGCGGTGCAGTTTTGTTGAAGATCGCATGATCGCAACCGCAACGGCCACAGCGGTGGGAGGCCGGGCTCAGGCCTGCCGCGAGGCGAGCTCGACGACGGTGATGTCGGCCGGGGCGCCGACCCGCACCGGCGGCCCCCAGGCACCCGCCCCGCGCGAGACGAACAGCTGCGTGTCGCCGTACCGTTCGAGCCCGGCGACGGTCGGGTTGGCCAGCTCGGCGAGGTAGTTCCCCGGCCAGAGCTGTCCGCCGTGCGTGTGGCCGGAGAGCTGGAGGTCGACGCCGTGCTCGACGGCGTCGTGGATGACGACGGGCTGGTGCGCGAGGAGGACGGCGGCGCGGCCGCGGTCCCGGTCGCCGAGCGCGCGGACGAAGTCGGGGCCCTGGCCCTCGGTCTCCCCCGCGATGTCGTTGACCCCGGCGAGGTCGAACCCGTCCATCTCCACCCGGGCGTTCTCCAGGGGGATCAGCCCCAGTTCGCGGACATGGTTCACCCATTGCTCAGCGCCGGAGAAGTATTCATGGTTGCCGGTGACGAAGAAGCTGCCGTGCCGTGCCCGCAGCCCGGCCAGCGGTTCGGCGGCGGAGCCGAGGTCGGCCACGGAGCCGTCGACGAGGTCACCGACGACGGCGACGAGGTCGGGCGAGGTGGAGTTGATCGTGTCGACGATGCGGCGGGTGTGGGCGCGGCCGAGGATCGGGCCGATGTGGATGTCGCTGACCACGGCGATCCGGAAACCGTGGGCGGCGCGGGGCAGTTTGGCGAGCGGCACGGTGACGCGCTGGACACTCGGCCCGCGCAGGACGCCGGCGGTCCCGTACCCGACGGTGGCGAGCCCGGCGGCGGCAGCGGCGCCGCCGACGACCCGGGAGACGAAGAGGCGGCGGGAGGGGTGGGTGATCCCCGGGGCGGGTGCCGCCGACTCCGCTTCCTCCGGTTCCGGTTCGGCCGGTTCCGCTTCCTCCGGTTCCGGGTCGGCCGGTTCCGCTTGTTCCGCCGGTTCCGTACCGCGTACCGCTTCCGGTTCCGGTTCGGGGGCCGGCGCGGTCACCGGGGCCGGGTCGGCCGAGGTGGAGCGGCAGGTCCGGCCCGCCGGGACGAGTTCTTCGGTACGGGGACGGGTTCCGCTCGCCGTCGCGGCGAGGGTTCCGTCCCCGGCCGTTCCAGTGGTTCCGGTTCCGGCGGTGGCGCGGGCCGCGGCCGCCGCGTCGCGCCGGGCGAGCACCCGGGTCAGGAGCGGACGGGCGACCTCGCCCACCAGCAGGGCCAGCGTCAGGTACATCAGGGCGGCCAGCCAAAGGAACCCCGGCCAGGCGAGCACCTGCTGGAGCCAGAAGGGCGCGCCGATGCGGCCGGAGGTCATGGCGCCGAGGCTCAGCAGGGGCAGTACGAAGGCGGCGACGGTGCCCACCGTGCGCAGTGTGCTGCCGGGTGCCGTCGTGTCACCGACGAACCGGCGCCACACATAGCGGTGCACGCTCGCGAGCAGCGCCAGCACCACGAGTGCCACCAGGACGAAGACCACTGCTGCCATCCGCACTTCCCTACGTTCCTGTCCTCATGCGCGCTCGTCGCGCAAAGCCCGGACACCGCGCAACCCGATCGCGCCGACCACCGTCCCCAGAAGAAAGGACGTGATGGCGAGCAGCAGGTGCACCCAGAAGTACCCGGTCGGCTCACCCGCGTCGTCGAACGCGAGCCCGCTGCCGTCCTGCCACAGGTTCTTGACGAAAGTGATCCAGATGAACCAGCTCCACACCCCGAAGACGAGCAGGAACCAGGAGACGGGGCGGCTGAGCTTCATGGGACCAGTATCTCCGCCGCCCTCCGGCCCCCTCGTCCGGGGTGGCGTCCGAAAGGGGCAGTCCCGGCCGTCCCTCCGGCGGGTCAGTCCGTCCGGGTCCTCATCCACATCTTCGCCGTGTACGTTTTCGACCGTGCCTGCTCTGAAAAAGATCGCTTTGACGGTCACCGCCGCCGCTGTGCTGTCCAGTCTCGTCCTCGCCCCCGCATCGGCGGCCGAGAAGGACAAGGACAAGGACGAGCAGCCACAGCCGAACCACGCGATGTCGGGCGTCGGAGGGGAGCAGCTCTCCAAGGTCGGTACCCAGGTCAACCTCGGCCCGGGCGCCCCGGTGCTGCCCAAGGGGCTGACCGGCCGCTCGTGGATCGTCGCGGACGCGGAGAGCGGGCAGGTGCTGGCGGCGCACAACTCTCACTGGCGGCTGGCGCCCGCCTCCACCATGAAGATGTTGTTCGCGGACACCCTCCTTCCCGCCCTTCAGCCGGCGAGCCTGACGCACACGGTGAAGGACAGCGACCTGGCGGGGGTCGGCGAGGGCAGCAGCCTGGTGGGCGTCAAGGAGGACCACACGTACACGGTCCACGACCTGTGGCTCGGGGTCTTCCTCCGGTCGGGCAACGATGCTGTGCACGTACTGGCCGAGATGTACGGCGGTATGCCGCAGACGGTCGCCGCGATGCAGAAGCACGCCGAGGAGCTCCAGGCGCTGGACACGACGGTGGTCTCGCCGGACGGGTACGACGCGCCGGGCCAGGTCTCCAGCGCCTACGACCTGACGCTCATCGCCCGCAGCGGCATGCAGAAGAAGGACTTCCGTGAGTACGCGGCGACGGCCTCCGCCGACTTCCCCGGCGAGAAGAAGAAGGGGAAGAAGCGCGAGACCTTCGAGATCCAGAACACCAACCGGCTGATCACCGGGGACAACGGCGTCGACCCGTACAAAGGCATCGCGGGCGTCAAGAACGGCTACACGACCCACGCGGGCAACACCTTCACCGGTGTCGCCGAGCGCGACGGCCGGGTGCTGCTGGTGACCGTCATGAACCCGTCGGCGGACGAGAGCCACGCCGTCTACAAGGAGGCCGCCCACCTGCTCGACTGGGGCTTCGCCGCGAGCGGCAAGGTCCGGCCGGTCGGCGAGCTGGTGCCGCCGAAGTCCGTGGACACGGGCACCGGCACCGTCTCCGGCGGCAAGGGCGCGCAGCCGGCCGTCGGGGGGGACCAGGGCTCCGGCGGCCAGGCGAAGGCCGCGCACGCGGCGGCGGCCGGGCAGGGCTCCGGCGGGGTCGGGATCGCCCTGGCGATCGTCGGCGGCGTGCTGGTGGCCCTGGCCGCCGCGGTGTTCCTGGTGAACCGCCGCTGGCCGCTGCCGGGGCTGAGCCGCCGCACGCCGCAGGACTGACGCAGGACCGGGCTCAGGAGGCCCGGGTGGAGCCGCCGGCCCCGGCCTCCGGCTTCGCCCCGGCCTCCCGCTCCGTCTTGCTCTCAGCGTCATCGTCATCGTCATGCTCGGCGTTCTCGCCCAGCTCCTCCTCCTTGGACCCGGTCGCGGTCCAGGCGGCGCAGAACAGCAGCAGCTTCGCGGAGAAGTTGATCCACAGGAGCAGCGCGATCGGCACGCCGAACGCGCCGTACATGCTCTTGCCCGCGACCCCCTTCATGTAGCTGCCCAGCAGCAGCTTGAGCAGCTCGAAGCCGACCGCCCCGATCAGGGCCGCGACCACCAGGCGGCGCCGGGGCGGCTCCACCCCCGGCAGCAGCGTCAGCAGATAGAGGATCAGCAGGAAGTCGGCGAGGACCGCCACCGCCAGGGCGGCCACCTGGAGCAGGATGCCGCCCACGCCGCCGCGGGAGACGCCCAGTTGGCCGGCGCTCCAGCCGACGGCCGTCGTCCCGACGGTGGAGACCGCCAGGGTGGCGAGCGCCGCTCCCCCGAGGCCGACCAGCAGCACGGCGTCCTTGAGCTTGGCGACGACCGGATTGGCCTCCTGGACGTCGTCCAGCTCCCAGACCGCGCGCAGGCACTCCCGCATCGAGCCGATCCAGCCGACACCCGTGAACAGCAGCAGCGCACCGGCGACCAGACCGACCGTTCCCGCGTTGGCCACCAGGGTGTCGATGCCGAGCTGGTCGGAGATGCCCGGCACCTGATCGGCGATCTTGTCCTTGATGGTGTCCAGCTGCTTGTCGCTCAGCAGCGCGGCCGCGATCGCCGTGCCGACCGCGATCAGCGGGAAGAGCGCCAGGAAGCTGATGAAGGTGATCGCGGCGGCGAGCCTGGCCCAGTGGACCCGGTCCAGCCGCTCGTAGGAGCGCCAGGCGTGCGTCTCCATCAGCCGGGAGACGAGCGGCCCGACGACGGGGAGTTTCTTGAGCCAGTCCATGCACGTACGCGTACCCTTCCGGGCCCGGGAAACCTCCGGGCCGCACCGAGGACTCTTCCGGACGCGTCCGGAAGGCCTACCTCTCGTCCGGGTGACGCGCGATCCGTCACCCATTCCGGTGAGCGCTGTAACAAAGGTGACGAATGGGTTTTCCCGGACGATACGGCCGGGGCTACGGTCACGGGCATGTCCGTCGACACGGTGTCCTTGACCGGCTGGGGCCGCACCGCCCCGACCACCGCCGTACGGTTTCGCCCCCGTACGTACGAGGAAGCGGCTGCCGTGGTCCGGGGACGCGGGCCCCGGGGCGTCCTCGCCCGGGGGCTCGGGCGGGCGCCCGGTGACGCGGCGCAGAACGCGGGCGGCTCGGTGCTCGACATGACCGGCCTGGACCGGGTCCGCGCCCTGGACGAGGAGGCGGGGACGGTCCGCTGCGACGCGGGGGTGCCGCTGGACCGGCTGCTGCGGATCCTGCTGTCGCGCGGCCTGTTCCTGCCGGTCGTGCCCGGGAGCGGCCGGATCACGGTGGGCGGCGCGATCGGCTCCGACGTGCACGGCCTCGACCACCCGGGCGCCGGTTCGCTCGCCCGGTACGTCGACGGGCTGGAGCTCCTCACCGCCGACGGCGAGGTGCGTACGGTGACGCCCGGCACCGCCCTCTTCGACGCGACCACCGGTGGCCTGGGGCTGACCGGGGTGATCCTCTCCGCCACCCTCCGCCTGAAGCGCGTGGCCACCCCGCTGGTCTCCGTCTCCACCGAGCGGGCCACGGACCTGGACGACCTGCTGACCCGCTTCACCGCCGGTCGCGACGGCCCCGGCAGCCCCCTGCCGTACGCCTCCGCCTGGGTCGACCTCCTCGCCCGGGGCCGGTCGACCGGACGCGGAGTGCTCACCCGAGGGGAGCACATGCCCCCTTCCGCGCTACCGGCGCACGCCCGGCGCATGATGCGCGCCCCGCGCACGGTTCAGCCGGACCGCCACCCCACCGGGCCGCTCCTCCCCGGCGGCCTGCTGGGCCGGACCTCCGCGGCCCTCCTCAACGAGGTCCGTTACCGGAGTGCGCCCCGCTCCCGGACCGGTGAGCCCCGCACCGCCGCCGCCTTCTTCCACGCCCTGGACGCCCTCCCCGACGCGAACCGGCTGTACGGCCGCGCAGGGCTCGTGCGCTACCGGTTCACGGTCGGGTACGGGCAGGAGGAGGCGCTGCACCGCGTCGTGCGGCGGATCTCGGCGCGGCGCTGCCCCGCGTTCCGGGCCGAACTCCAGCGGTTCGGCGCCGCGGGCGCGGGCCTGCTGTCGTTCCCCGCGCCCGGCTGGACGCTCGCCCTCGACCTCCCCGCCGCCCTGCCCGGCCTCGCCCGTTTCCTCGACCGCCTCGACGAGGAGGTGGCGGCCACCGGGGGCCGGGTCTGCCTGGCGCAGGACTCGCGGATGCGGCCGGAGACAGCGGCCGCGATGTACCCGGGGCTCGGCGCGTTCCGGGAGCTGCGGGCGGAGCTGGACCCGACGGGGGCGTTCCGCTCGGACCTGGCCCGCCGGCTCGGTCTGTGACGTACATGCTCCCTCTCTTCCACCCCCTGAACAGGAGTGTTCCGTGAAGGACGCCTTCGGTGCCCCGCAGTCCCTGCTCGTCCTCGGCGGCACCTCCGAGATCGCCCTGGCCACCGCGCGCCGCCTGGTCTCCCTGCGCACCCGCCGGGTCTGGCTGGCGGGCCGCCCCTCCCCCGCCCTGGACGCGGCCGCCGTCGAGCTGCGCGACCGGGACGCCGACGTCCGTACGGTCGCCTTCGACGCGCTGGACCCCGCCGCGCACGAGGAGGTGCTGGGCAAGGTCTTCGCGGAGGGCGACATCGATGTGGTGCTGATGGCGTTCGGGATCGCCGGGGACCAGGCACGGGACGAGGAGGAGCCGCTGGCCGCCGTCCGGGTCGCCCAGACCAACTACACCGGTGCGGTCTCGGCGGGACTGGTGTGCGCCGGCGCACTCCAGGCGCAGGGGCACGGTTCGCTGGTGGTGCTGTCCTCGGTGGCCGGGGAGCGCGCCCGGCGGGCCGACTTCATCTACGGCTCCAGCAAGGCGGGGCTCGACGCCTTCGCCCAGGGGCTCGGGGACGCGCTCCAGGGCACCGGCGTACAGGTGATGGTCGTGCGCCCCGGCACCGTACGGACACGGGCCACGGCCGGGCAGCCGGAGCCGCTCTCCACCACCCCGGAGGCGGTCGCCGGGGCGATCGTGACGGGGCTGCGGCGGCGCTCGGAGACGGTGTGGGTGCCCGGCTCGCTGCGGGTGGTGATGTCGGCGCTGCGGCACGCGCCGCGCCCGCTGTTCCGTCGTCTGCCGGTGTGATCACCGGCCTCCGGGGTCAGGGGCGCAGGGACGGCGCGTCGACCGAGTAGCCGCCCTGGGCCGGGACGGCGGGGGTGCCGCCGCCCGCCCCGAACGGGAAGTCCCGGATCTTGCGCCACACGGCGTCCGCGCCCTGTTCGTACAGGGCGAAGGAGCCGCAGGTCCAGGCCGCCTCGTAGTCGCCGAGCTCCGCGTACGCCCGGTCCATCGCCTCTTCGGAGATGCCGTGCGCCACGGTGACGTGCGGGTGGTACGGGAACTGGAGCTCGCGCACCAGCGGCCCGGAGGCGTCCCGGACCCGCTTCTGGAGCCAGGAGCAGGCCGAGGCGCCCTCGACGACCTGGACGAAGACCACCGGGGAGAGCGGCCGGAATGTGCCGGTGCCGGAGAGCCGCATCGGGAAGGGCCGGCCGGCTGTGGCGATCCGGTCGAGGTGCGCCTCGATCGCCGGCAGGTCGGCCGCCTCCGCCTCGGTCGGCGGCATGAGGGTGACATGGGTGGGAATGCCGTACGCGGCAGGATCCCCGAAGCTCGCGCGCCGCTCCTGGAGCAGGCTGCCGTAGGGCTCCGGGACCGCGATCGAAACGCCGAGCGTTACGGTCCCCACGTCGTTCTCCTCAATCGTCGATGGTCGGTTTCCGGCCTTGCGCCGCGACCCGCCGCCGCAAGTGTGGCCCCTGTGGCCGTGATCTCGCCAGAGTCCTTGGACTCAGTGCTTCGCGGGCAGGAAGCCCATCCGGTCGTACGTCTGCGCCAGGGTCTCGGCGGCTACGGCCCTGGCCTTCTCCGCTCCCTTGGCCAGGATGGAGTCCAGCGTCTCCGGGTCGTCCAGATATTCCTGGGTGCGGAGCTGGAAGGGGGTGACGAATTCCACCATGGCCTCGGCCAGGTCGGTCTTCAGCGCCCCGTACCCCTTGCCCTCGTACTTCCGTTCCAGATCCTCGATCGTGCTGCCGGAGAGGGTGGAGAGGATCGTGAGCAGGTTGCTGACGCCCGGCTTCTTCTCCTCGTCGAAGCGGATCACCGTGTCGGTGTCGGTGACCGCGCTCTTGACCTTCTTCGCCGTGGCCTTCGGGTCGTCGAGGAGGTTGATGAGGCCCTTCGGCGTGGAGGCCGACTTGCTCATCTTGACCGCCGGGTCCTGGAGGTCGTAGATCTTCGCCGTCTCCTTGAGGATGTACGGCGCCGGGATGGTGAACGTCTGCCCAAACCGGCCGTTGAACCGCTCCGCGAGGTCGCGGGTCAGCTCGATGTGCTGGCGCTGGTCCTCACCCACCGGGACCTGGTCGGCCTGGTAGAGCAGGATGTCGGCGACCTGGAGGACCGGGTAGGTGAAGAGGCCGACGGTGGCGCGGTCGGCGCCCTGCTTGGCGGACTTGTCCTTGAACTGCGTCATCCGGGAGGCCTCGCCGAAGCCGGTGAGGCAGTTCATCACCCAGCCGAGCTGCGCGTGCTCGGGCACATGGCTCTGGACGAAGAGCGTGCACCGCTCCGGGTCCAGGCCGGCCGCGAGCAGCTGCGCCACGGCGAGCCGGGTGTTGGCCCGCAGCGCGGCGGGGTCCTGCGGAATCGTGATCGCGTGCAGGTCCACGACCATGTAGAAGGCGTCGTGGGTCTCCTGCAGCGCCACCCACTGGCGCACCGCGCCCAGGTAGTTGCCGAGGTGGAACGAGCCTGCGGTGGGCTGGATCCCGGAGAGCACACGGGGGCGGGCGGGCACGCCGGTGCGGCCCGTCTGCGGCTGGTCGGTGGAGAGCGCGGGGCGATCAGAGGCCATGGGCCCATTGTCTCAGGTGCGGGGGCGATCTCCGGCAGCCGGTGCGGGGCGCAGCGGGGGCGCACCCGCTCGGGTGCCGGGTCCGCTCACGCCCCGGGAGCGCGGACCTGAGACGAAGCACACATTCCGGCCGCCGGAGTGCGCGCGGGCGGGTGCTGGGGTGGGCACGGGAGAGGCGCGCGGGCGGGCGCGCCGGAGAGTGCAGGTTTCCCTGCGCCGGATGCGACCGACGATACAAAGTGGGCACTACCCCCGCCCACGCCGTACGACGAACGGAGATCCCGTGTCCGCCACGGAAACCGCCATCGCCTCCGCCGAGGCGCACAGTGCGCACAACTACCACCCGTTGCCGGTCGTCGTGGCCTCGGCGGAGGGTGCCTGGATGACCGATGTCGAGGGGCGCCGCTACCTCGATCTGCTCGCCGGGTACTCGGCGCTCAACTTCGGTCATGGCAACCGCCGTCTGATCGACGCGGCCAGGGCCCAGCTGGAGCGGGTGACCCTGACCTCCCGGGCCTTCCACCACGACCGGTTCGCCGACTTCTGTACGGAGCTGGCCGAGCTCTGTTCCATGGAGATGGTGCTCCCGATGAACACGGGGGCGGAAGCCGTGGAGACGGCGGTGAAGACCGCCCGGAAGTGGGGCTACCGGGTCAAGGGCGTCCCGGACGGGATGGCGAAGATCATTGTGGCCTCGGACAACTTCCACGGCCGCACGACGACGATCATCAGCTTCTCCACGGACCCGGAGGCGAGGGCCGATTACGGCCCGTACACCCCGGGGTTCGAGATCGTGCCCTACGGGGATCTCACCGCGCTCCGGGAGGCGATGACCGAGAACACCGTGGCGGTGCTGATCGAGCCGATCCAGGGCGAGGCCGGGGTGCTGGTGCCGCCGGCCGGCTATCTGCCCGGGGTGCGGGAGCTGACCCGCGAGCGGAACGTGCTCTTCATCGCGGACGAGATCCAGTCGGGTCTGGGGCGTACCGGGAAGACGTTCGCGCTGGAACACGAGGGCGTGGTGCCGGACATGTACGTGCTGGGCAAGGCGCTCGGCGGCGGGGTGGTGCCGGTGTCGGCGGTCGTCTCCTCGGCGGACGTCCTCGGCGTGTTCAAGCCGGGCGAGCACGGCTCCACCTTCGGCGGGAACCCGCTGGCGTGCGCGGTGGCGCTGGAGGTGATCGCGATGCTGCGGACCGGCGAGTACCAGGAGCGGGCCGCCGGGCTGGGCGACCATCTGCACCGGGAGCTGGGGCTGCTGGCCGGGGGCGGCGCGGTGGAGACCGTACGCGGCCGGGGACTGTGGGCAGGCGTCGACATCGCGCCCGCCCTCGGCACCGGACGGGAGATCTCCGAGCGGCTGATGGAGCAGCGGGTGCTGGTGAAGGACACCCATGGCTCCACGATCCGGATCGCGCCTCCGCTGGTGATCAGCAAGGAGGACCTGGACTGGGGTCTCGACCGCCTGCGGACGGTGCTCGGCCGATAGGGCTCAGAGGACGCCGTCAGGTTTCAGAGGATGACGTGGGGCAGGAAGCGGGCGTACTCGTCCGTGACCGGCCCCGCCGATTCCCGGATGCCGAGCCCCGCCGCCTCGTCCTCCACCACCCACGCCCCGAGCACCACCCGGTTGCCGTCGACGTCGGGCAGCGGCGCCAGCTCCTGGTAGCAGCACGGTTCCTCGCGCAGGACGGCCGGGGAGCCGGGCCCGTACAGGTCGACCCCGGCACCCTCGCGGCCGAGCAGCGGTTTGGAGGCATACCCCGCCCCGCCGGGCCCGGCCAGCTCGCGGGGGCCGTCGAGGTAGGCGGGGAGCAGGTTCGGGTGGCCCGGGTACAGCTCCCACAGGATCGCGAGGAGCGCCTTGTTGGAGAGCAGCATCTTCCAGGCGGGCTCGATCCAGCAGGTGGTGCCGGAGCCGCCGCCGTTGTCGAGGGTCTCCAGCACCTGCGGCCCGAAGCGGTCCGTGGTCAGCCACTCCCACGGGTAGAGCTTGAAGCAGCTGCGCAGGAAGCGGAGCCGGTCGTCGACGAACCGCCCGCTCAGCCGGTCCCAGCCGATGTCCTCCACCGAGAGCGCCTCGGTGTCGAGTCCGGCCTGCTGGGCGGTCTCCCGCAGATACGCGACCGTCATCAGGTCCTCGCCCGCCTCGTCGCCCTCCGAGTGCACGAAGTGCAGCGGGCCCGGCGGCAGCAGGTGCGCCTGCCTCTTCCAGGCGTCGACCAGCCGCTCGTGCAGCGAGTTCCACTGGTCGGCGCCGGGGAACCGCTCCTCCATCCAGAACCACTGCGGGCTGGCGGCCTCCACCAGGGAGGTCGGGGTGTCCGCGTTGTACTCCAGCATCTTCGCGGGGCCGCCGCCGTCGTACCGGAGGTCGAACCGACCGTACAGGGAGGGCAGTTCGTCGCGGCGGTGCCAGGACTCGGCGACCAGGGAGGCCAGTTTCGGCTCGGTGATGGAGAGGTCGGCGAAACGGTCGTGCTCGACGATGTGCGCGGCGGCGGCCAGGCACATCGTGTGCAGCTCCTCGACGGTCTCCTCCAGCGCCTCGACCTCGGGGAGCGAGAAGACGTAGTAGGCGCTCTCGTCCCAGTAGGGGCGCAGCGACCCGTCCGGGTAGCGGGTGAGCGGGTAGACGAGCCCCTGGGACTCGACGGTCTCCTGCCAGCCGGGGCGCGGCTCGATGGTGCGGCGCTCCACCGGGCTCAGCCCCCGCCGGACCTGGTGCAGCCGAAGCCGCCCCGGTCGACCGCCGACTTGTCGAAGCTGCCGCCCTGGACCTTGCCGTCGTAGCTGCTGGTGCTGCCGCCGTAGTAGTACGAGCCCCGGCCGCCGCTTCCGCCGGACCCGCCACTGCCGCCACTGCCGCTCCGGCACTCGTGACTGGGCAGGGTTTCGCGGGTCGTCCGGTCGGCGCACCGCCGGTCCGGTTCCGAGCCGCAGGATGTGATCGTCAGGGCGAGCAGCCCCATGCCGCCGAGCACGACGGTGCTCGACCTCAGCCTCCGCTTGGCCATGTTCGGTTCTCCCCCGTGGTGCGTGAGACGGTCCGGCACCCCGTCCACCACCGGACCGCTTGTCAGAATAGTTGTACGGTCCGCCGGTTCGGAAGCCGGAGGGGAGGGGGGGGCCGCCGGCGGCCCGGCTGAGCTCCACGGAGCGGGCGGCGGTGGCTGGAGGGCGCAGGTGACCGGCCCTCGGTGGCGGTGGCGGGGTCCTTGGCCCTGGCCCGGCCCGGTGAGGCGCCGGAGCCCGGTCAGCCTGGGCCCTGTTACGGCAGCACCCGGCACAGCGCGTCCAGCGCGCCCGCCCAGGCGCTCTCCGACGGTGAGCCGTAGCCGATCACCAGCGCGTCGCGGCCGGCCGGGGCGTCGGGGTGCCGGTAGGTGGCGAGGCCCTCCAGTCTCAGGCCCTGGAAGGCCGCCGCCTGGACCACCGAACGCTCGGTGCCCGGGGGGAGTTCGAGGACCGCGTGCAGCCCGGCCGCGATGCCGCTGACCTCGATGCCCGGCGCGCGTTCGGCGAGCGCCGCGACGAGCTGGTCGCGGCGGCGGCGGTAACGCAGCCGCATGGAGCGCACATGCCGGTCGTACGCCCCCGAGGCGATGAACTCCGCGAGCGTCAGCTGGTCGATGGTGCCGGTCATCCAGTCCGACGGGCCCTTCGCCGCCACGACCTCCGCCACCAGGCCCCGGGGCAGCACCATCCAGCCCAGGCGCAGGGCGGGGGCGAGCGACTTGGAGGCGGTGCCGAGGTACACGACCCGTTCCGGGTCCAGGCCCTGGAGGGCCCCCACGGGCTGCCGGTCGTACCGGAACTCCCCGTCGTAGTCGTCCTCCAGGATCAGGCCCCCACGGGAGCGGGCCCAGTCGACGGCGGCGGCGCGCCGGTCCGGGTGGAGGGGTACGCCGGTGGGGAACTGGTGCGCCGCGGTCAGCAGGACCGCCCCCGTACCGCGCATCGCGGCCAGCTCCCCGGTCCGCGAGCCGAGGTGGTCCAGCGCCAGGCAGGGGGTGGCGAGTCCGGTGCCGGCGACGAGGTCGCGGTGCAGGGCGAGCCCGTACGACTCGACGGCGAGCTCCCGCACCCGGCGGCCGTGCAGGACCGTGCCCAGCAGCATCAGCCCGTGGGCGAAGCCGGAGCAGATCACGATGCGTTCCGGGTCGGCGTGAACCCCGCGTGAGCGGGCCAGGTACTCGGCCAGCACCGCGCGCAGTTCGACGCGCCCGCGCGGGTCGCCGTAGTCGAACACCTCGTCGGGCGCGGCGGTGAGCGCCTTGCGGGCCGCGCGGAGCCAGGCGGTGCGCGGGAAGGACGACACATCCGGGGAGCCCGCCTTCAGGCTGTGGCCGGTACGCGGCCGGGCCGGCCGGGTGTGGGGCGCCACCGGGTCCGCCCGGCGTGGCGCGGACCGCTGCGCGACCCGGGTCCCCGAGCCCTGCCGGGCGGTGAGCCAGCCCTCGGCGACGAGTTCGGCGTAGGCGTCGGCGACCGTGTTGCGGGCGACGCCCAGGTCGGCGGCGAGCGCCCGGGAGGACGGCAGCCGGGTGCCGGGGGTCAGCCGGCCGCTGCGCACCGCCTCCCGCAGGGCCTCCATCAGTCCGCTGCGCAACCCCGTACCGACCGGCTCCAGGTGCAGGTCGGCGCCGAAAGTGGCCCAGGAATCTCTCATGGAAATGGACCATACCGGTGCGCCACCGGACCCGTAGCGTCGACGTCATGACGACGACACCCGCACCCCACACCCACACCCACACCGGCTACGCCTCCGAGCACCCCGCCCGCCTGTCCTGGGCCCAGCTGGCCCCCGAGGTCTACAAGGCGATGGTCCGCCTCGACGCCGCCTCCCGGAAGGGGCTCGACCCGCTGCTGCTGGAGCTGGTGAAGGTCCGGGCCTCGCAGATCAACCGGTGCGCGCTCTGCCTGGACATGCACTCCAAGGACGCCCTCGCGGCGGGCGAGAGCCTCGAGCGGATCATCCAGCTGAGCGCCTGGGACGAGTCGCGCCACTTCTACACGGAGAAGGAGATCGCGGCGATCGAGCTGACGGAGGCCGTCACCGTCCTGACCGACGGTTTCGTCCCGGACGACGTGTACGCGCGGGCCGCCGAGCACTTCGAGGAGGCCGAACTGGCCCAGCTGATCGCCGCGATCACGGTGATCAACGCCTGGAACCGCTTCGGGGTCGCCACCCGCCAGGTCCCGGGCCACTACACGCCCGGCGACCTCAAGCACTGACCCACCACCCCGCCTTCTCGAGGAGCCCCATGACCGGCCGCGTCTCCGTCTTCCGCGCCCTGCACCACGGCCGCGCCCCCGGCGACCCGCTGGTGCTGCCGGGGCCGTGGGACGCGGCGAGCGCGCGGGCGCTGGAGGAGGCCGGGTTCCCGGCGCTGGCCGTCCCGAGCGCGGGCGTCGCCGCCTCACTCGGCCATGCGGACGGGCGCACCCCGGCGGAGGAGATGTTCGCCGCCGTGGCCCGGATCGTCCGTGCGGTCTCCGTCCCCGTGTCGGCGGACATCGAGGCCGGGTACGGGCTGGAGCCGGAGGAGCTGGTGGAACGGCTCCTGACGGCGGGGGCCGTCGGCTGCAACCTGGAGGACTCGGTGGACGGAGTCCTGCTGGATCCCGCGTACCAGGCCGACCGGCTGGCCCGCTTCCGCGCGGCCGCGGGCGACCGGCTCTTCCTCAACGCCCGGGTGGACGTCCATCTCGACGGAGCGCCCGCCGGTAGGGACCGGTCGGCCGCCGCGCTCGACCGGGCCCGGCGCTACGCGGCGGCGGGCGCCGACGGTATCTACCCGATCGCCGCTCCGCCCGGGGAGCTGCCCGCGCTGGCCGCCGCCGCGCCCCTGCCGCTCAACGCCCTCGGTACGCCGGACTCCCCGGCCGCCGTGCGCCGGCTGGGCGAACTGGGCGCGGCCCGGATCACGTTCGGTCCCGCCCTCCAGCGGCTGGCGGTGACGGCGGCGCGGGAGGCGGCGGAGCGACTGCGGTAGGACAGGGGAAGGACGGGAGCCCCCGGCAGCGTGCGCTGCCGGGGGCTCCCGGTGTGGTGCGGGGGTGCGGATCAGATGAGGCCGAGCTCGCGGACCGCGTCGCGCTCCTCGGTGAGCTCCTTGACCGACGCGTCGATGCGCGTACGGGAGAACTCGTTGATGTCCAGGCCCTGGACGATCTCGTACTTCCCGTCCTTCGTGGTGACCGGGAAGGAGGAGATGATGCCCTCGGGGACGCCGTAGGAGCCGTCCGACGGGATGCCCATCGAGGTCCAGTCGCCGGCGGCGGTGCCGTTGACCCAGGTGTACACGTGGTCGATGGCGGCGTTGGCGGCCGAGGCGGCCGAGGACGCGCCACGGGCCTCGATGATCGCGGCGCCGCGCTTGGCGACGGTCGGGATGAAGGTGTCGCCCAGCCACACCTCGTCGTTGACGACCTCGGCGGCGTTCTTGCCGGCGATCTCCGCGTGGAAGATGTCCGGGTACTGGGTGGCGGAGTGGTTGCCCCAGATCGTCAGCTTCTTGATGTCGGAGACGGCGGCACCGGTCTTGGCGGCCAGCTGCGAGATCGCGCGGTTGTGGTCGAGGCGGGTCATCGCGGTGAAGCGCTCGGCCGGTACGTCCGGGGCGGCTGCCTGCGCGATGAGCGCGTTGGTGTTGGCCGGGTTGCCGACGACGAGGACCTTGATGTCGTCCGCGGCGTTGTCGTTGATGGCCTTGCCCTGCGGCTTGAAGATGCCGCCGTTGGCGGCGAGCAGGTCGCCGCGCTCCATGCCCTTGGTACGCGGGCGGGCGCCGACGAGCAGGGCCACGTTCGCACCGGCGAAGCCGACGTTCGGGTCGTCGGTGATCTCGATGCCGCGCAGCAGCGGGAAGGCGCAGTCGTCGAGCTCCATCGCGGTGCCCTCGGCGGCCTTGAGGCCCTGCGGGATCTCCAGGAGGCGCAGGTTGACCGGCACGTCCGGGCCGAGCAGGTGGCCGGAGGCGATGCGGAAGAGCAGCGCGTAGCCGATCTGGCCGGCAGCGCCGGTCACGGTGACATTCACGGGAGTGCGGGTCATGGCGGTCTCCGTTAGACAGCTGGCGGTGGGGGTCCCGGCCCCTGGTGCCGGACCCTGGTGCGGGAGATCCCTTCGCGCCCCGACGAATCTTGACGTGAAGAGATATCCGGCGGCCAGGCTATCGGACCCGGACGGGGTGGACCGCCCGGCCCCCTGTGGTGCCGCGCACAAGCGGTCACTCACCGCATGCGGGGCACTCCCTACGTCCTTACGTGGTGCAGCCGTTCGTGCCCGCGGTGAGCGTCGCGCAGGCCCTCGCGTCGGCCGCCTGCTTCACCGCGACCATCGGCGTGTACGCCTCCGAGACCGTGACCTCGCCGTTCTGCGCGTCCGCCGCCGCGCCGCCGGTGATCGTCACGGTGTCGCCGGGCCCCGCCTCGGTGAGCCGGGCCCAGGCGGCGGAGCAGACCTCGCTGTAGCGGACCTCGACGCGGGCACCGCCGACCTGGGCTGTGGACACCGTCCGGGCGTGGTCGCCGCCGCACCCCATCTCGTCGGGGTTCCGTCCGGCGCAGTCGGTGCCCTGGCACTCGACGCCCGCGGGCGGTCCGGGGGCGGGCTCCGCGGTCGTGGGGGCGGCCGTGGGCGTGGCGGCCGGGGGCGGGGTGGCCTTGGCGGGTTCGTCGCCACTGGGCGCGAGCGTCAATGCGCCGACGACGACGATCACCGCTCCGGCCGCACCGACGACCATCCTGATCGCGTTGTCGCGGCCGCCGGTGGCCGGGCCGGCGCCGCCGCCGCGCTGGGTGTCCGCCCGCCGTCCACCCTGCCGCTGCTGCGGGACCGGGGGGACGGTTCCGCGCTCGGTGGAACCGAAGGGGGCGTGGCCGCCGGCGCGGTGGATGTCGGTGCCGTACGCGTCCGTGCCGTGGTCGGTGTACGGGCCGTGGCCGGCCTGGTGGTCGGCGTACGGGCCGTGGCCGGCCTGGTGGTCGGCGTACGGGCCGTGGCCGGCCTGGTGGTCGGCGTACGGGCCGTGGCCGGCCTGGCCGTAACCGCCGCCCGTTCCGGTCGCGGCGGAGCCCCGGCCTGCGGAACCGGCCGCGCTGTGGTCGAGCTCTTCAGGCAGTGCCTTCCAATGAGGCATTGCGTTTCCCCCCTAGTCATCCCCTGCGTCCCCGGTGCGTCCCCCGGATGCGCTTCCTGCGCCCCCACTGCGGCCGGTCCGGTGCGTCCCCGGACCGGTCCGCTGCCCGCCCTGTCCGTCCCTCGCGCCGTGTCAGTCTGCCATCGTTGCGCGGCGATCACACCGTGCCGGAATGGTCACTTCCGTGCCACAGGCCCCGGGGGAACCTTGTAGCGGCCTTCCGTGTCCATGACGCTTGAGCCCGGGGCGGGGGAAGGCCGCGCACTCCCCCTCCGCCGTACGCCGGGGTCTGTCGCCGCGGAACCCCGGACCGTGCCGTCCGTCCCTCCTCGGGGGTGGGGACGGGCGGCCCGGGCGGGCACCTCCTGACGGGTGTCCGCCCGGGCCCACGGGGCCCGCCGCGCTAGCGGATCGTGAAGCGGACCGCGTCCTCCAGGATCGGCACGTCCAGCCACGGCTTCGGCTGCGCGACCAGCGCGAGCAGCACGATCAGGGTGCCCATCAGCCCGTACGTCACCAGGTCGGTGAAGCGGGAGCGCACCGCGAGCATGCCGACCGACGGCACCACCCAGCGCAGCACGGCGCCGGCGATCAGCGCCGTGCCGATCAGGATGGTGCCGATGCGGAACGCCTCGGCGAACGGGTCGAGGGCGACGATCAGCAGGCCCGCGCCCGCCGCGCAGAGCACGGTGAGCAGCGGCCACTGCCGGGCCGGGGCAGGCGCGTCGCGCGAGGCGGCCCGGCCGCCGCCCTCGGGACGGGCGGTGTCCCGCGTGAAGAGCGGGAACCGCCGGGTCCTGCGGGGAGCCGACGCGTTGCCGTCCGGTTCCGCGGAGCCGGGCTCGGTGGAGCCGCTGCCCGCTTCCGCGCGTGCGGGCGGCGTGGACGTGCTGTCCGGCTCCGCGTTCCCGGCCGCCGTGGAGCCGCTGCCCGTTTCCACGCGTGCGGGCGCCGTGGAGCCGCTGTCCGGCTCCGCGTTGCCGCCATCCGCGGACGGATCCGGCCCGTCCGCCGCCCGGCCCGCGGGGGCCGGGTCGGCCGGACTCGTACCAGCACCCATGGGGTTCCCTCCGGATCCGGCCGTCAGCCCGCGGCAGCCGCGTCGGCGGCCTCGGCCGCGGTCCGCTCGGCCGCCTCGACCACGTTGACCAGGAGCTGGGCGCGGGTCATCGGGCCGACACCGCCGGGGTTCGGGGCGACCCAGGCCGCCACTTCGCGGACCCCCGGGTGCACATCGCCGACGATCTTGCCGTTCTCGTCCCGGCTGACGCCGACGTCGAGCACGGCCGCGCCCGGCTTGACGTCCTCGGGCTTGATCAGGTGCTGTACCCCGGCGGCGGCGACGATGATGTCGGCCTGGCGCAGGTGCGAGGAGAGGTCCCGGGTGCCGGTGTGGCACTGGGTCACCGTGGCGTTCTCCGACTTACGGGTCAGCAGCAGCGGGATCGACCGGCCGATGGTGACACCGCGTCCGACGACCACGACGTGCGCCCCGTTGATCTCCACGCCGTGCGCGCGCAGCAGCTGGACGACGCCCTGCGGGGTGCAGGGCAGCGGGCCCGTCTCGTTGAGGACGAGGCGGCCGAGGCTCATCGGGTGCAGCCCGTCGGCGTCCTTCTCCGGGTCCATCAGCTCCAGGACGCGGTTGGTGTCGATGCCCTTGGGCAGCGGCAGCTGGACGATGTAACCCGTGCACTCCGGGTCGGCGTTGAGCTCCCGTACGACGTCCTCGATCTCCTCCTGGGTGGCGGTGTCGGGGAGTTCGCGCTGGATGGAGCCGATGCCGACCTCGGCACAGTCGCGGTGCTTGCCGTTCACGTACCAGCGGCTGCCCGGGTCGTCCCCGACGAGCAGGGTTCCGAGGCCGGGAGTGATCCCCTGCGCCTTGAGGGCCGCCACACGGACGGTCAGATCGGATTTGATCGCGGCAGCGGTGGCCTTGCCATCGAGAATCTGGGCAGTCATGGACCCATCCTCGCGGATGACCCCGCCCGCATACCAATTGCCTGTGCCCCACCCCTGGCCGAGATTGCACTTGCACAACGTCCGGGGCCCCGGGCTGGACAAACGCGGGTTGCCCTTATAACGATGAAGGCCGCGGTTGTACGGGGGGCGGGCCGCTGAACGTCGTCCTTCCTCCGTGTGGCCCATCCGTCCCCACACGTCTGTTGAAGGAACACCCTTTATGAGCTTCGGCGATCCCAACAACCCGTACGGGCAGCAGCCCGGCCAGCCTCCCCAGGGACCGCCGCAGGGACAGCCGGGCTACGGCTACCCCCAGCAGGCTCCGCAGGGCGTCCCCCAGCAGGGCTACGGCTACCCGCAGCAGCAACCGGGGTACCCGCCGCAGACGGGGTACCCGCAGCAGCCCGGCCAGCCCTACGGCGGCGGCTACCCGCAGCAGCCGGGATACGGCGGCGGCATGCCGGAGCTGGCGCACTGGGGTCTGCGGGCGGGCGGGCTGATCATCGACGGCCTCATCATCGGCGCGCCGTACCTCCTCTTCGTCGGCATCGGCGGCGCCATGGGTGACGCGGCGGGCGGCGTCATCGCCCTGATCGGCGTGCTCCTGATGATCGGCCTCTCCCTGTGGCAGCTGTACCAGGAGGGCACCACCGGCCAGACGATCGGCAAGAAGGCCGTGGGGATCCGTCTGCTGCGCGAGGCCGACGGCCGCCCGCTGGGCTTCGGCATGGCCTTCGTGCGCCGCCTGGCGCACTTCCTGGACAGCATCGCCTGCTACATCGGCTGGCTGTGGCCGCTGTGGGACGAGAAGAAGCAGACGTTCGCGGACAAGGTCTGCTCGTCGGTGGTCATCCGCTCCAGGTGACCCTCACCGCCGCGCCTTGCGTTCGGCGCACGGTTTCGAAGGCCGCACCCGTTCACCGGGTGCGGCCTTCGCGCGTACGGTCCGGGGGCGGCCGCGCTCGGTCCCCGCGCAACCCGCCCGGTCCCCGCGCAAGCCCGCCCGGTCCTGCCGTACGCCCGCTCAGTCCTTGCCCACGCCCGGGATCTCCGCCGGCTCCGGCGTCGTACGCTCCATCACCACGAAGCTGCCGCCCCGGTGCTTGAGCCGGTAGCGCGCCTCGGGGTGGAGCTGCTGGGCGTACGCCACCGGGTCCTGGATCGGCCGTGACCAGCCGAAGTCCAGGTTGATGGCGACGACGTCGGGCGCGGTGCCGGGGGCTCCGCCGATCCAGTAGACGGTCCGGTCGGAGGTGAGGTGGGCCATGAGCGTGATGTCGGTCTCGACCCGCGCCCCGGCCGGGATGGCCTTCAGTGCCTCCCGGGCCGCTTCCGTACGGGCGTCGGTGCTGTAGGAGTCCGGGCGCAGCAGGTCGCGCAGCGGCAGGTGCTGGGTCAGCGCGACGGCGATCGCGACGGAGACGGGGACGACGACCTTCGCGTACGAGGCGAGCCAGGGGCGGGGCGAGTCGCGGCTGCGGCGGACGCCGTCGGCCATGGCCAGGAAGAGCACGGGCATCAGGATGGCGCTGTAGTGCCAGACCATGCCCCAGTGGTTGCTGTCCTGGGAGAGCAGCCGCCAGCCGAGCGTGGGGACGATCAGCAGCGTCAGGGGCGAGCGCAGCGCCATGAACGCGGTGATGCCGACCAGGAAGACGAGCATCTCGATCTTGTCGGCGGAGTTCAGGACGCCGAGGACCGAGTCCAGCATCGAGACGTCCTGCTCCCCGTTCTTGTCGATCTTCCGCCAGTAGTCGTACGTCCCCGCGCTGCTGGCCGCCGGGATGAGGACCATGAGGGTGACGACGAAGGCGGCCACCCCGAACGCGGCGAGCAGCGCGCCCTGGAGGCGGCGCCCGTACACGAACAGCAGGAAGCCGACGACGGCGACGGTCGCGCCGAGGTCCTCCTTGACCAGGACCAGCGGCAGCGACCAGAGGAGGGCGGCCGTCCACCGTCCCAGGAGCAGCGCGCGGCAGACGAGGGCGAGCAGCGGGACGGCGAAGGCGATCTCGTGGAAGTCGGACTTCACGGCCTCCTGGATGCCCCAGGAGAGTCCGTACGCGACGGTGACGCAGAGCCCGGAGCGGCCACCGAGCAGCTGCTGCGTGGTGCGGCCGACGATGACCGCGCCCAGCGCGAAGAGCGCGGCCTGCGCGAAGAGCAGGGCCTCGGCCGAGGGCCAGAGCCAGTACAGCGGGGCCAGCAGCGCGACGATCGGGGAGAAGTGGTCGCCGAGGATCAGATAGCCCGGGCCCTTGATGTCGACGACCGGGGCCCTGAGGTCCGCGTACGCCCGTACTTCCTGCTCGAAGATCCCGAGGTCCCAGGAGGGCGAGCCGAACCGGCTGTACTGGAGGTAGGAGTAGAGGAAGTAGAGCCCGCACAGGATGGCGCCGACGATCAGGTACGGCCGCAGGGGTGCGCGTTCGGCGGCGGTGGCGGCGTCCGTGCCCGGGGAGCCGTCCGCCGGGCGGGTGTCCGGCCCGGCGCCCTGGGCGGGCAACCGCCCCGCCTCCGGCCGGTCCGTTCCACTCTTGTTCAGCTCAAGCACGGTGACTGCCCCCGCTAGGGATTCCTGCTGTTCTTCGGATACGGCCGTTCATTAGAACAGAGCGGCGAGGCGGTCCCGCACGCCGGACACGGCGGAGGCCGCACCCCGCGCGGGGTGCGGCCTCAAGGCGTACGGGTGCCGGTCAGTGGAAGAAGTGGCGCGTCCCGGTGAGGTACATCGTGACGCCCGCCTTCTTCGCGGCCTCGATCACCAGCTCGTCGCGGACGGAGCCGCCGGGCTGGGCGACCGCCTTGATGCCGGCGGCGGTGAGGATCTCCAGCCCGTCGGGGAACGGGAAGAAGGCGTCGGACGCGGCGTACGAACCGGCCGCACGCTCCGCGCCCGCCCGCTCGACGGCGAGCTTCGCGGAGTCGACGCGGTTGACCTGGCCCATGCCGACGCCGACCGAGGCGCCGTCCTTGGCGAGGAGGATCGCGTTGGACTTGACGGCCCGGGACGCCTTCCAGGCGAAGGCCAGCTCCTTCAGCTCGGCCTCGGAGAGCGCCTCGCCGGTGGCCAGGGTCCAGTTGGCCGGGTCGTCGCCCTCGGCCTGGAGCCGGTCGGTGACCTGGAGGAGCGCGCCGCCGTCGATGGCCTTGACCTCGACCGTGGTGGCCGGGGCCCCGGGGGCGCGCAGCACGCGGATGTTCTTCTTGCGGGCCAGCACCTCGACGGCGCCGTCCTCGTAGGCCGGGGCGACGATGACCTCGGTGAAGATCTCCGCGACCTGCTCGGCCAGTGCGACCGTCACCGGGCGGTTGACGGCGATGACCCCGCCGAACGCCGAGAGCGGGTCGCAGGCGTGGGCCTTGCGGTGCGCCTCGGCGACGTCGTCACCGATCGCGATGCCGCACGGGTTGGCGTGCTTGATGATCGCGACGCACGGCTCGGCGTGGTCGTACGCGGCCCGGCGCGCGGCGTCGGTGTCCGTGTAGTTGTTGTACGACATCTCCTTGCCGTGCAGCTGCTCCGCCTCGGCCAGACCGCCGGTGCCCGAGGTGTAGAGGGCGGCGGGCTGGTGCGGGTTCTCGCCGTAGCGCAGGACGTCGCTGCGGGTGAGGGCGTCGCCCAGGAACTCGGGGAGGCCCGAGTCGTCGGCGGCCGCGTAATCGGCGGCGAACCAGGAGGCGACGGCCACGTCGTACGCGGCGGTGTGCTGGAACGCCTCGGCGGCGAGCCGCTTGCGGGCGGTGAGGTCGAAGCCGCCCGCCTTGACGGCGGCGAGGACGTCGCCGTACCGCTCCGGGCTGGTCACCACGGCGACGGAGGGGTGGTTCTTGGCGGCGGCGCGGACCATGGAGGGGCCGCCGATGTCGATCTGCTCCACGCACTCGTCGTCGGAGGCGCCGGAGGCGACCGTCTCCTTGAACGGGTAGAGGTTGACGACCACCAGGTCGAAGGGGTCGACCCCGAGCTCCGCGAGCTGCTCGCGGTGGGCGTCCAGGCGGAGGTCGGCGAGGATGCCGGCGTGGACGCGGGGGTGGAGCGTCTTGACGCGGCCGTCCAGGCACTCGGGGAAGCCGGTGAGCTCCTCGACCTTGGTGACCGGTACTCCGGCGGCGGCGATCCTCCCGGCGGTGGAGCCGGTGGAGACGAGTTCGACGCCCGCCTCGTGCAGACCGCGGGCGAGGTCTTCGAGCCCCGTCTTGTCGTAGACACTGACCAGGGCGCGGCGGATGGGCTTATTCACCGACATGACCGAGATGAACCTTTCGTCCCTCAATGCGATGACCGTCACGGGCGATCCGCCCCACGGCCTCGACGAGCAGCGAGCGCTCGACTTCCTTGATGCGTTCATGGAGGGCGGCTTCGCCCTCCGGAGTGTCCTCCTCGGTCACCTCGACCACGCCCTGCGCGATGATCGGACCGGTGTCGACACCGTCGTCGACGAAGTGGACGGTGCAGCCCGTGACCTTGACGCCGTACGCGAGTGCGTCACGCACTCCGTGGGCGCCGGGGAAGCTGGGCAGCAGGGCGGGATGGGTGTTGACGGTCCGGCCGCCGAAGGCAGCGAGGAACGCGGGGCCCACGATCTTCATGAAACCGGCGGAGACGACGAGGTCCGGGCGGTGCTCGGCGACGGCCGCGGTGAGCGCCCCGTCCCACTCCGCACGCGTCGCGTGGTCCTTGAGCTTGCACACGAACGTGGGGATTCCGGCCCGCTCGGCCCGCTCCAGACCACCGGTCCCGTCACGGTCGGCGCCGACGGCGACGATCCGCGCCCCGTACGCCGCCGGGTCGTCGCCGATGGCGTCGAGCAGGGCCTGGAGGTTGGTGCCCGATCCGGAGACCAGCACGACCAGCCGGGCGGGAGAGGCGGAGGGAGGCGGCGAGGCCACGTCGGGGCCCTTTCTCACGTGATGACCGCGGGGTGACGCACATGCGGCGAACTCTTTGTAGGGTCGTACGAAAGAATCGCTTCGCCCGATACGGGGAACCCTACGAACGGGCCGACCGTCAGCAACGATACCGGCACACCCGGCGGCCCCCACGGGACGGGGGCCGGGCCGAGAGGTAGCGTCAGGGGACAGCGAGCCGTCCACCGGGCGGTCGAACCGTCCTCCGGACGGACATGACGAGATGGGGAAGACGTTCACCACATGCCGGACCGACGCCGTCGCACCGCCTTCCGCCTCCCACTGCCCGCGCGGGCCGCTCTGCTGACGCGGGAACGCCAGTCCTCTTCGCCGGACTCCACCCCGGGGTCGCCGGACTCCTCCTCGGGCTCTTCCGGTTCCCCCTCGTCGCCCGACGCACCCGCGCAGCCGGCCGACGACAATCCGTTCGCGCCGCCGCCGGCCGGCCGGCCCGACCAGCCGTGGCAGCCGCGCCACCCCTCGGGCCCAAGCTCCACGAGCGACGACGAGGGCGAAAGCTCCGGCGGTCGCCCCTCCTGGGGCAGCCAGTGGAGCAACAAGCAGCCCGGACGGGGCGGCGGCGGCTTCGGCGGCCGCTCCGGTTCGAACGGCCCGGGCGGCAAGGGCGGGCCCGACGGCGGCTCCGGCGGGATGCGCTGGGACCCGACCGACCCCGTGCAGCGCCGCGCCCGCTACGCACTGCTCGGCGGTATCTGGTCCATCTTCTTCGCGCTCTTCGACTTCACGGAGATCGCCCTGCTGCTCGGCGCGCTCTCCGTGTACTGGGCCGTCAGTTCGCTGCGCGCCCAGCCCAAGAGCCCCACGACGGAGCGGACGACGGCCGGCGCCGTCACGGGGGCCGGAACTCCGGCCGTGGGTGACGGGGGCCCCTCGTCGGCGCCCACCACGCCCCAGAGCGGCGGCCGCCCGCAGACAACGGCGGCGATCAGCGGTCTGGTGACCGCCCTGCTGGCCCTGATCATCGTGATCACGACGTACACGGTGCAGCTCGTCTACCGCGACTACTACACCTGCGTGAACGACGCCCTGACCAAGACCGGCGCGGTGGCCTGCAACGACCAGCTGCCGAAGCCGCTGGAACCCCTCTTCGGCGTCAAGGAGTAGCGCCCCGGCCGTCAGCGTCGGCGGGTTTGGCGTCCGGGAGCTTCGCGTCCGTGGGTTTCGCGTCCGTGGGCCGCACGTTCGTGGGCTGCGCGTCGGCGGGTTTGGCGTCCGTGGGTTTCGCGTCCGTGGGCCGCACGTTCGTGGGCTGCGCGTCCGTGGGCCGCACGGATGCCTCCTCGGAGCGCAGGGCGGCCGGAATGCGTGCGGGGAAGTCGGCCATCAGTCCGCCGGAGCCCCGCTTGAGGGAGGCCCACCGGGCCTCCCTCCTCTCTTTCTCGTGCCAGGGGTCGGTCGGCAGGAAGTCGTACGGTTCGAAGCCCGTATCGTCCGTGGGCGTACCGCCCGCCGCGACCGTGCCCCCGGCGACCGACCCGGCCGGGCCCTCCTGGACGGTGATGTCCCTGGGCGCGCCCCTGCGCCAGGGCGCCCACCAGCGGCGGGGTTTCCCGGTCGCCGTCGGCGATACGTCCGCGTCCGCCATTCCCCGTACGACCTCCACGTCCTCGGCACCCCCGGCGTCCTCCGCACCCTCCGCCGCTTCCCGTACGTCCACGTCCCTGCGCCAGGCCCAGCCCCGTTCGCGCAGCCGCCACAGCCGCAGGAGCAGGGCCGCCGGCACGCCGATGGCCGCCGTCCACACCAGCGCCGCCGGGCCCGTCAGCCACCACGCGGGCCCGAACGCACCGAGCGCCCCCGACCCCAGCGGGCCGCCCGCCACCGCCATGAGCAGCGCCGTACCGGCTCCGCACCCCAGCGCGGCGAGGCCGGTCACCAGCGCCGTCTCCCGCGGGCTCCAGGCCTGTGCCCGGGGGGCGTCGGCGGGGGCCGCCCTGTCTACGGCGCACCAGGCGACCGCCAGCGCGGCCACGGCCGGGACGGCGAGGGCCGCCCAGTTCAGCGGGGTGGCCGGGCCCTGATCCGGTGCCGCCGCCAGCAGCGGGAAGTGGGGCACGGCGGGGGCCCCGGTGAGGCCCAGGGGGGTGGCCGTGGCGCCCGTACCGAGCGCGAAGCCGGGGCCGAGCCCGTACGCGGCGCCCCACAGCGCGGCGTTGGGCGCCAGCGACACGGCGAGCAGCAGCACCGCCACCCGCCCCGACCAGTCCCCGGCCAGCGCCAGGAACGCATCCTGCGCCGCCGCCAGCTCCCGCCCCAGCGCCACGGCCACCAGGAGGGCGCCCCCGCCGATCAGCACTGCCATGCCCACCGCCGCAGCCCGGCACACGGCCTCGGCCCGGTTGCGGAAGAGGGTCCGGGCGACGGCCTCCTGGAACACCAGGGGCGACCAGGACAGCAGCGGCCCGAACGGGCGCCCCGCCGCCGTCCACACCCCGGCCGCCGCCGCACCGGCCACCACCAGCGCCACCGGGAACGCCAGCGTGTCCGGGACGACGCGCAGCGAGCCGCCCCGCGCATAGGCCGCCGCGCCTGCGGCGACCAGCAGGTATCCGGCGGTCACCGCACAGAACGCGCCGGCCTGCGAGGGCCTTCGCCGCCCCTCCTCCGGCTCCGCCGCATCGCGCGCCGCCCGGTGCGCCAGCCAGACGGGTCCCACGACGAGGAGCAGCGGGACCACGCCGACCGGAGCGGGGACGCCGCTGAGGGTGTCGGGCCGGACGAGTTCGGCGCCGTGCGCGAGGAGCCAGACCGCGGCCGCCACGCGCAGCGCGCCGCCGGGTCCGCTGTCCGGGTACGGGGAGCTGATCCAGAGCACCATCACCAGCACGGCGAGCGAACCGAGACCCAGCCCGGCGGCGGCCACGCCTCGCAGAAAGGCGGAGGCCAGGGCGAGGGTCCTGGTCCGTTCGGGCGGCAACATCGGGCTGCGTTCGGTCATTTGGGTCACGCCGCCCATGCTCCCAACGACACGCGCTTATCCCGCGTAACGCGCGAAGAGCCGCCGTGTCGCTCAATATACGTTTATGTACTTTTTCGACCAGTGCAGCGCTGCCGGGGGCCGTCCATGACCCGGAGCACCACCGACGAGGCCGCTGCACCGCCGCTGCCCTCCTCCCCCAAGGAGCGCCGCAGACTGCGCGAGGCGAAGTCGCTGAGCGAGGAGCAGGTGGCGGCGGCCGTGGGAGTGACGCGGGCCACCGTGCGCTCCTGGGAGACGGGGCGCACGAGCCCGCGCGGCCGCAAGCGCGCGCTGTACGCGAAGCTCATCGCGCCCGGTCCGGAGCCGGCCCGCGCCGAGAAGCCCGGGGCCGTACGGCTGAAGGACCGGCCGGCGCCGGAACGGCCGCCCGGGGCGCCCCCGGTGCCCCAGGTGGCACCGGTGCTCGAGGTGGCACCGGTGCTCGAGGTGGTGCATGAGCCCGAGGTGGTGCATGAGCCCGAGAGGGCATCGGTGCTCGAGGTGATGCATGAGCCCGCGGTGCCCTCCGTGCCCGAGGTGGCACCCGCACCCGCGCCTCCACCCGCGAGCCCTCCCCCGCCCCCCGAGCCGGAGCCCGGCACCCCCCGGCTCTCCCCCGACGAGGCGTTCGACGCGCTGTACGCCCACGCCGCCCCCGGCCTCGTACGCCAGACCTACCTCCTGACCGGCCGCCGCAGCCTGGCCCGGGAGTCCGTCGAGCGGGCCTTCCAACTGGCCTGGCACCGCTGGCCCGAGGTGGCCGTGGACCGGGACCCGGTCGGCTGGGTGCGCGCGGCGGCGTACGAGTACGCGATGTCCCCCTGGCACCGGCTGCGCCGCACCCACCGGCACCCCGACGCCCCGCCCGCCGAACCGGCGAGGCGGGCCCTGTTCGAGGCGCTGCTCGAACTCCCCCCGGTCTACCGGCGCACCCTGCTCCTCTACGACGGGGTCGGCCTGGACCTGCCGGAGACAGCGGCGGAGACGGAGGCGTCCACTCCGGCGGCGGCGGGGCGGCTGGAGGTGGCCCGGGCCGCCGTCACCGAGCGACTGCCCGAACTGGCGGCCGCCGCCTCGCCCGCCGAACAGTCCGAGCTGCTCCACGACCGGCTCGGCGGACTCGCCCGCGCCGAACACGTGCCGGCCCCGCCGCCTGCCCGCACCGTGCGCACCGGCAGCGAGAACAAGGCGCGCCTCTGGACCAGGGCCGCCATCGCCTTCGCCGCCCTGCTCATCGGCGCGACCGCCCTGACCCTGCACACGGCGCCCACGCACTACGAGCAGCCCCTCTCCCCGCCCGAGCGGGTCGGGGGCGTACCGCCGCGCGGTGGTCCGCAGAAGCTGACCCCGCAGGACCTGCGGCTGCAGCAGTCGTTGAAGGAGCAGCTGGCGCACGGACCGGAGCGGCTGGTCCCGCGGATCCCCTGAGCGGGGGACGACGAACGGCGCGGGCCCGCACCCCTGTTCAAGGGTGCGGGCCCGCGCCGTTCGAGCGTGCTCGGGTGCCTGACTCAGGCGCCGAGGATCTCGCGCGCCAGCTCGGCGGTCTCGGTCGGCGTCTTGCCGACCTTCACGCCGGCGGCCTCGAGGGCCTCCTTCTTCGCCTGGGCGGTGCCGGAGGAGCCGGAGACGATGGCGCCCGCGTGGCCCATGGTCTTGCCCTCGGGGGCGGTGAAGCCCGCGACGTAACCGACCACCGGCTTGGTGACGTTCTTCGCGATGAAGTCGGCGGCACGCTCCTCGGCGTCGCCGCCGATCTCGCCGATCATCACGATGAGGTCGGTCTCCGGGTCCGCCTCGAACGCCGCGAGGGCGTCGATGTGCGTCGTGCCGATGACCGGGTCGCCACCGATGCCGACGGCGGAGGAGAAGCCGATGTCACGGAGCTCGTACATCATCTGGTAGGTCAGCGTGCCGGACTTGGACACGAGACCGATGCGGCCGGGCTTGGTGATGTCGCCCGGGATGATGCCGGCGTTGGACTGGCCGGGGGTGATGAGACCCGGGCAGTTCGGGCCGATGATCCGGGTCTTGTTGCCCTTCTCGCCCGCGTACGCCCAGAAGGCGGCGGAGTCGTGAACGGCGATGCCCTCGGTGATGACGACCGCGAGCGGGATCTCGGCGTCGATCGCCTCGACGACGGCGGCCTTGGAGAACGCCGGCGGCACGAAGAGGACGGAGACGTTCGCGCCCGTCTTCTCCATCGCCTCCTTGACGGAGCCGAAGACAGGGATGTCGGTGCCGTCGAAGTCGACGGAGGTACCGGCCTTGCGCGGGTTCACGCCACCGACGATGTTGGTGCCGTCGGCCAGCATGAGCTTGGTGTGCTTCATGCCCGTGGCGCCGGTCATCCCCTGGACGATGACCTTGCTGTCCTTGGTGAGGAAGATA
This sequence comes from Streptomyces sp. NPDC006261, assembly GCF_040613515.1. Lineage (NCBI taxonomy): Bacteria > Bacillati > Actinomycetota > Actinomycetes > Kitasatosporales > Streptomycetaceae > Streptomyces > Streptomyces sp. NPDC006261. The sequence continues at coordinate 48,148 of NZ_JBEXSI010000032.1, read as the reverse complement.
GCCATGGTGTGGAGTCCCTCGTCCTTACTTCGCAGCCGCGGCGAGCTCGGCGGCCTTGTCGGCCGCGCCGTCCATGGTGTCCACGCGCTGCACGAGCGGGTGGTTGGCGTCGGAGAGGATCTTGCGACCCAGCTCCGCGTTGTTGCCGTCGAGACGCACGACCAGCGGCTTCTCGACCTTCTCGCCCTTGGACTCGAGCAGCGCGAGCGCCTGCACGATGCCGTTGGCGACCTCGTCGCAGGCGGTGATGCCACCGAAGACGTTGACGAAGACGGACTTGACGTCCGGGTCGCCGAGGATGATCTCCAGGCCGTTCGCCATGACCTCCGCGGAGGCGCCGCCACCGATGTCGAGGAAGTTGGCGGGCTTCACGTTGCCGTGGTTCTCACCGGCGTACGCGACGACGTCCAGGGTCGACATGACCAGACCGGCACCGTTACCGATGATGCCGACCTCGCCGTCGAGCTTGACGTAGTTGAGGTTCTTGGCCTTGGCGGCAGCCTCGAGCGGGTCGGCTGCGTCCTTGTCCTCGAGGGCCTCGTGGCCCGGCTGGCGGAAGTCGGCGTTCTCGTCGAGCGAGACCTTGCCGTCCAGCGCCAGGATTCGGCCGTCCTTGGTCTTGACCAGCGGGTTGACCTCGACGAGGAGCGCGTCCTCGGCGACGAAGGTGTCCCACAGCGTCACCATGGCCTCGGCGACCTTCTCGGCCACGTCGGCCGGGAACTTCGCCTGGGCCACGATCTCGCGGGCCTTGACGATGTCCACGCCGGAGTTGGAGTCGACCGGGACCTTCGCGAGGGCCTCGGGGCTCTTCTCCGCGACCTCCTCGATGTCCATGCCACCCTGCACCGAGGCCATGGCCAGGAAGGTGCGGTTGGTGCGGTCGAGGAGGTACGAGACGTAGTACTCCGCCTCGATCTCCGGGGAAAGCTCGGCGATCATCACCTTGTGGACCGTGTGGCCCTTGATGTCCATGCCGAGAATGTCGGTCGCCCGGGCGACCGCCTCGTCGGAGCTGGCGGCCAGCTTGACGCCACCGGCCTTGCCGCGGCCGCCGACCTTCACCTGCGCCTTGACGACAGACTTGCCGCCCAGCTTCTCGGTCGCCTCGCGGGCTGCCTCAGGCGTGTCGATCACTTCACCGGCCAGCACCGGTACACCGTGCTTGGCGAAGAGGTCCCTCGCCTGGTACTCGAACAGGTCCACGCGCGTCCGTCCCTTTTAAGTGGTATCGCGGTTCGTTCTTCTGCGTGGGCGTGCCGCGAAGGGCAACGTGACTGCTCTGTCACTAGGGAGGCGCACACGGTGTCCGAGTACGCGGCATGTCCATCCGGCAGGTTATCCCCGCACTCCGTGTGACCCTAAATCGCAGATCACACCTGAGCGGTGATAACGGTCACAGAGGGTGCCGGACGGGGGTGCCCCGTGATGGGTCTACGCCCCTGTCTCCTTGTCCGGTACGGGCAGGGGCCGCTTCTCGATCGCGGCGGCCATGATGTCCGGGAAGAGGTCCGGCGTACAGGCGAACGCGGGGGCACCCAGCGCGCCGAGTGCTGCCGCGTGCTCGTGGTCGTAGGCGGGGGCACCCTCGTCGGAGAGGGCGAGCAGGGTCACGAACTGCACGCCGGACGCCTTCATGGCCGCGACCCGCTTGAGCATCTCGTCCCGGATGCCGCCCTCGTAGAGGTCGCTGATGAGGACGACGACGGTGTCCGCCGGCCGGGTGATCTTCGACTGGCAGTAGGCGAGCGCCCGGTTGATGTCGGTGCCGCCGCCGAGCTGGGTGCCGAAGAGGACGTCGACCGGGTCGTCGAGCTGGTCGGTGAGGTCGACGACCGCCGTGTCGAAGACGACGAGGCGGGTGGCGAGGGTGCGCATGGAGGCGAGCACCGCGCCGAAGACCGAGGCGTAGACGACGGAGGCGGCCATCGAGCCCGACTGGTCGATGCAGAGGATGACGTCCTTCTTCACCGACTGTGAGGCGCGGCCGTAACCGATGAGGCGCTCGGGGACGACCGTGCCGGTGGCCGGGCCGCCGTCCGTGCCCGGGACGGTCAGGTAGTTCTTCAGGTTGGCCCGGATGGTGCGGTCCCAGTCGATGTCCCGGTGGCGCGGCCGGCTGATGCGCGCGGAGCGGTCCAGGGCCCCGGTGAGGGTGGCCCTGGTGCGGCTCTCCAGCCGCTTCTCCAGGTCGTCGACGACCTTGCGGACGACGGCCCGCGCGGTCTCCTTGGTCGTCTCGGGCATGGCCTTGTTGAGGGAGAGCAGGGTGCCGACGAGATGGACGTCCGCCTCGACGGCCTCCAGCATCTCCGGCTCCAGGAGCAGCGCGGAGAGGCCGAGCCGGTCGATCGCGTCGCGCTGCATGACCTGGACGACGGAGCTGGGGAAGTACGTACGGATGTCGCCGAGCCAGCGGGCCACGGAGGGGGCGGACGCGCCGAGCCCGGCCGAACGCCCACCGCCGCCCCGGCCGCCGGGCTTCCTGCCGCCGCCCCCGCCGTACAGCGCGTTCAGTGCACCGTCCATCGCGGCGTCCTGGCCGGTGAGCGTGCGGCCGGTGCTCTCCGCGCTGTCCGCGCCGAGCACCATGCGCCAGCGCCGCATCCGCTCGTCGTCGGCGGGGGGCGCGGGGTGCGCCCTCTCTGTCTCCGTGTCCACCGTCTCCCCCGTTCGGTCGTCGTCCTGTGTGGCGTGGCGCGGGGCCTGCTGTGTGGCGTGGTGTGGGGCCTGCTGTGTGGCGTGGTGTGGGGGCTGCTGTGTGGCGGGTGCTGCTCCCGTGGTCATACGGTCGCCTCCGCCGGTAGGGGGGTGCGGCCGAGGAGCAGGTGCAGCACCGGCTCCACCGCGTCGGCCCGGTCCGTGTCGAGGCCGGGTCCGAAGCCCGGGTACGCGAGGTCCGCGCCGGCGTTCCCGGCTCCCTCGGGGACGGGGCCGCGCCGGACCAGCTCGCCGAGGGTGCGGCGTACGCCCGGTTCGTAGGCGGAGAACGTACGGCGCAGGAGCGGCAGCACGTCGGTGAACGTGCCGGCGGGGACGCCGGTGAGCCAGGCGTCGACCAGGGAGAGCAGCCGCTCGTCGTGGACCAGCAGCATGCCGCCGCCGGACGCCCCGCCGACGAACCCCTCGATCCAGGCCGCCGCGTCGGTGGGCGGGGTGCCGGGCGAGAGGGCCAGGCCCATGAGCCTGGCCGCCTCGTCCTCGGTCAGCCGGCCTTCGTCGAGCAGCAGCCGGGTGGCCCGGCCCCGGATGATCCCGGCGACCGTGTCGCGGCCGGCCAGCTTGCGCAGGACGGCGCCCCAGCGGTCCCGGAGCCCTTCGGCGGGCGTGGGGCCGGCGACGAGGAGGCCGATCGCGCTGTGCACCCCGTCCACCTGGCGGCGCAGCGCCTCGGCTCCGTCCGTGTCGAGGCCGGTGCAGGCCGGCGGCAGGCCGACGCAGATCCGCTCTGCGAGCCCGGCGGCGACCTCGGCGAGCGCGGCCGTGTCCGTGGAGCGCACGTCCCCGTAGCGCAGGGAGCGGGCGAGGGCCGGGAGGGAGTCGGCGAGGTGGCCGACGTCCGCGTCGAGTGCGGCGCGGTCGGCCAGCGCCTTCATCACGACGGGCAGCGCTTCGGGCAGCCCGGCCAGGAGGCAGTGCTCGGCGAGGGCGGTGACCTCGGAGAGCGCGGTCGCCGCGAGGGCCTGGGACTCGGCCCGCGCCGTGGCGGCGGTCGCGACCGTGGTGCCCCACACCCCGGCCTCGGCGACCCGGACGTGGAGCTCCGGCTGCCAGCGCAGCCGCCAGCTCTCCCGGAAGGTGCCGGTGCTGCCCCGGGCCTCGGCCGGTTCGCCCCAGCCGATGCCCAGGAGGCGCAGCCGGTGCAGGAGTCGGCTCCTGGCGGCGTCGGTCTCCTTGCGCAGGTCGAGACCGAGCTCCCGCTCCAGCGCTTCCGGTTTGAGCCGGAGGGTGCGCTGGCTGCGGTTCAGGTCGCGCTGGAGCGGGACGGCGGGGGCGCTGTCGGGCACCTCGCCGAGGGTCTCGCCGACGACGAGGCGGTCCTGGATGAGGGCGAGCGGTACGTCGGAGCCCTCGCACATCACCGCCCGTACCGCGTCGGTGGTCTCGCTCAGCCCGGCCAGCGGGCGGCCCCGCATCGCGGCGAGCGTCTCGGCGAGCCGGACGGCCTCGATGACATGGGCGGTGGAGACGAACCGGTCCTCCCCGCGCAGCAGCCCGGCGACCTTCGTCATCCAGCGCTCGATCGGCCGGTCGGCGGCGCCGAAGAGGTGCCCGTACCAGCCGGGTGAGTCGATCCCGGCACCGTAACCGCTGTGCCGGGCGAGCCTGCGGTGGGTCCAGGGCACCCACGTCATCTCTGCCTTGACCTTCGGGAGCCCCTTGAGGAGGGCCCGGTCGGCGGCGAGGGTGGTGCGGGCGGCGAGCGCGGGGACGTGCCAGGCGCCGCAGACGACGGCGATGCCGTCCCCGAACTCCTTGCGCGCGGTGCGCAGCTGGATGCGCATGTACGCCTCGCGCACGGCGTCCCGGGGGTGCCCGCCGTCCCCGTACACCTCGCGCAGGGCCGTCATGGCCTCTGCGAGCGCGGCGAACGGGGCGAGCGCGTCGGCGGTGGCGTCGGCGGCCGGTGAGCGGTGCTCGACGACGTCCTCCCACCAGCGCTCGGGGTCGTCGTATCCGGCGGTCTCGGAGAGCACTCGGATCGGGTCGACGTGAGGGGTGACCTCCTCGTCCCCGGAGGCGGGGGTGGTCTCCTCGCCGGGCTGTCCGGCGGGCTGTCCGGCGGGCTGTTCGGCGGGCTGTTCGGCGTGGGGCTCTTTCAGAGCGAGGGAGTGGGTGGCGGGGAGGTCGATGAAGCGCACCGGGACGTCGTGTGCGAGGGCCCAGCGGATCGCCACCCACTCCGGCGAGAACTCGGCCAGCGGCCAGAAGGCGGCCCGGCCCGGGTCGTCCACGGCATGGGCGAGCAGGGCGACGGGCGGCCGCATCTGCGGGTCGGCGGCCAGCGGCAACAGCGCGTCGCCCTCGGGCGGCCCCTCGACGAGCACGGCGGCCGGGCGGGCGGCGTCGAGCGCGGCGCGGACCGCGCGGGCCGAACCGGGGCCGTGGTGCCGCACGCCCAGCAGCAACGGCCCGGCGGCGGCGACGGCCCCGGTGGTGGCGGAGCTGAGGATGGCGGAGCTGGGGGTGATGGAGCTGGGGGTGACCTGGCCGCCGCTCATACGGAGACCTCGCGGCAGGCGCGGTAGAAGTCCTTCCAGCCGTCCCGCTCGCGCACCACGGTCTCCAGATACTCCTGCCAGACCACGCGGTCCGCGGCCGGGTCCCGGACGACCGCGCCGAGGATGCCCGCCGCGACATCGGCCGGGCGCAGGATGCCGTCGCCGAAGTGGGCGGCGAGGGCGAGACCGTTGGTGACGACGGAGATCGCCTCGGCCGTGGAGAGCGTGCCCGAGGGCGACTTGAGCTTGGTGCGCCCGTCGGTGGTGACACCGTCGCGCAGCTCCCGGAAGACCGTCACCACGCGCCGGATCTCGGCGAGCCCCTCCGGTGCGGCGGGCAGGTCCAGCGAGCGGCCGATCTGGTCCACGCGCCGGGAGACGATGTCGACCTCGGCGTCGGGCGTCGCGGGCAGCGGCAGGACCACGGTGTTGAACCGGCGGCGCAGCGCGCTGGAGAGCTCGTTGACGCCGCGGTCGCGGTCGTTGGCCGTGGCGATGACGTTGAAGCCGCGAACGGCCTGGACCTCCTGTCCCAGCTCGGGAATGGGGAGGGTCTTCTCGGAGAGGATCGTGATGAGCGAGTCCTGCACATCGGCGGGGATGCGGGTCAGCTCCTCGACACGGGCGGTCATGCCCTCCGACATGGCCCGCATGAGCGGGCTGGGCACCAGCGCGTCGCGGCTGGGGCCGTGGGCCAGCAGCTGGGCGTAGTTCCACCCGTAACGGACGGCCTCCTCCGGGGTGCCCGCGGTGCCCTGCACCAGCAGGGTCGAGTCTCCGCTGACTGCGGCGGCGAGATGCTCGGACACCCAGGTCTTGGCGGTCCCGGGGACGCCGAGCAGAAGCAGCGCGCGGTCGGTGGCCAGGGTGGTCACGGCCACTTCGATCAGTCGGCGCGGGCCCACGTACTTGGGTGTGATCACCGTGCCGTCGGGCAGCGTCCCGCCCTGCAGATAGGTGGCGACGGCCCAGGGCGACAGCCGCCAACGGGCGGGCCTGGGGCGGTCGTCGGCGGCGGCGAGCGCCTTCAGCTCGTCGGCGAACGCGTCCTCGGCGTGCGGGCGCAGGGCCTCGGCGCCGGACGTCTCGCCGACGGCAGCGGTGGTTTCGGGCACGGTCATGGATCCCCCTCCAGATCGTCGACAGACTCGGTCGACCTGATGTGGTTCCCACCGTGCACCATGCCACTGACAACCGGCCTCGCGACGGCTGTGCACGGGCTCTGATCCCAGGTCAGGGGGATTGTCAGTGGCGCCCCCTACCGTCGTTCCCATGCTGCTATCTCACGGGGGAGAACCCTTGCCCGCCACGGAATCGGTGGCGCGCTGGACGGTGGAGCAGGTGCTGTCCCTGGCTCCTGACGACGCATCACGCAAGGCGGGCAACAAGCTCGCCTCGGCCGGACACTGGTCGGGCACCGGCTTCGACGGATCCGGGGCGGTGTGGGGGCTGTGCAAGGGGAGCGGGAGCAAGCCGTACCGGACGGTGGTCGACACCACGGGCCCCGCGTACACGTGCAGTTGTCCGAGCCGCAAGTTCCCCTGCAAGCACGCGCTGGGGCTGCTGCTGCTCCGGGCCTCCGGCGACGGCCCCGTCCCGCGGGGTGAGCCGGCCGACTGGGCCGCGCAGTGGCTGGAGGCCCGCCGGGGACGGGCGGAGGCCAGGCAGGCCAGGCAGAAGGCCGTCGCGAGCGGGGAGCCGGCGCCCGGCCCCGCCGACAGCGCCGCCGCCAGGAAGCGGGCGGAGCGCCGGGCGGAGCGGGTCACCGGAGGGGCGCTGGAGCTGGAGCAGCGTCTGACGGATCTGCTGCGGGGCGGGCTCGCCGCCGCCGATCGCACCGGGTACACCTTGTGGGAGGAGACCGCCGCCCGCATGGTCGACGCGCAGGCGCCCGGACTGGCGGGCCGGGTGCGGGAGTTGGGGGCCATACCCGGATCCGGGCCGGGCTGGCCGGTGCGGCTGCTGGAGGAGTGCGCCCTGCTCCATCTGCTGGACACGGCCTGGCTGGGCCGGGAGCGGCTGCCGGACCCGCTGGCCGCCACGGTGCGTACGCGGGTGGGGCTGCCCCTGTCCGCCGAGGGCCCGGCGGTCCGCGACCGATGGCTGGTCCTCGCGCAGTACGACACGCCGGACGGCCGGCTCACCACCCGGCGGATCTGGCTGTACGGAAGGGAGACGGGCCGCACGGCCCTGCTGCTCTCCTTCGGCGCGATGGGCCGCGCCCCGGAGCTCGCGCTGCCGGTGGGCGTCACGATCGACGCCGAGCTCACGCCGTACCCGGGCGGCGGGCTCCGGGCCGAGCTGGGGCGGCAGTTCACCACGCCCGGCGCGGTGCCGGGCACCCCGGTGCCGGGTTCACCTCCGCCGGGCGGCTCCACCGCGGCCGCCCTCGCGGCGTACGGGGAGGCGCTGCGGGGGGATCCATGGCTCGATGCCTGGCCGGTCACCCTGCGGGACGTCATACCCGTGCCGTCCCAGGGCGGCTGGCAACTGGCCGACGCGGAGGGCGCATCCGCGCTGCCTCTCTCCTCGGCGGCGCTGTCCCGTCCGGGATCGTGGAAGCTCGTCGCGCTCTCCGGCGGCGGCCCGGTCACGGTCTTCGGCGAGCTGGGCCACCGCGGCTTCGACCCGTTCGCGGCCTGGGACACGGGGGCCGGACGCGGGTCCGGGCCCGGATCCGGGTCCTCGGATGCCGCGGGCGGGGCCGTACGGCTCATCTGACCTGTGCGGGCCACCGTGGGCGGCCCGCCACGCCCGCTGCCCTCCCCCACCCGCCGATCACCCGTCTCCGCCGCCGACCGCCCTGAACGCCACCGAAGGGGACCCGATGCCTCCGACCACCACCGGCCCGACCATCACCGAAGCCCACCCCCTCGCCGCCCTCTCCTGGGAGGAGCTGGTCACCTCGGCGCTGCTGGGCACCGACCGCCGCCCGCCCGCTGCTCCCGGGGGCCCGGTACCGGCCGACGGCCCGGCCGCCCTGCTGGACGCCGCCGCCCTGCACACCGTGCGGCGACGGGCAGGGCTGCTGCCCGCCGTGCCGGGGGCCAGGCCCGCGCCCGCGCCGCACGACCCGCGCCCGCAGCTCCCCGAGGCGGCCCGGCACCGGCTCGCCCAGCTGCTCGCCGACCGGGCAGCGCCGGCCGTCTCGGGACGGCGCGGGGCGGCGCCCGACCTCACCGAGCTCATCCCGCAGTGGCTGGCCACCGCCAACCGGCGCGGGTTCCGGGCCCCGGCCGCCCTGGTGCCGCCGCTGCTGGACGCCGCGCGCGCCCGCACCGACCTGCGGCCGCAGGCGCTCGCCTTCGCCGGACCGCTCGGCCTGTGGCTGGCCGCGCTGAACCCCGAGTGGAAGTTCGCCCTGCGCGGTGCCGCGGGTGGCTCGCTCGTGCCCGACACCAGCGATCCGGAGGCGGTGGCCCGGCTGTGGGAGGAGGGGCTGTTCGCGGAGCGGGTCGCCCTGCTCGACGCCGTACGGGTGCAGGACCCCGCCGCCGCGCTCGCCCTGCTCACCACCACCTGGTCCACCGAGCGGGCCGAGGACCGGCTGATGTTCCTGGACTCCCTGCGCAACGGGCTCGGGGAGGGGGACGAGGAGTTCCTGGAGCAGGCGCTCGCCGACCGCAGCCGCAACGTGCGCGCCACGGCGGCCGAGCTGCTCTCCGCCCTGCCCTTCTCGGCCTTCGCCGGGCGGATGGCGGCCCGCGCGACGTCCTGCGTCAACCCCGACCGCACGGGGGCCGGCGCGTCCATCGCCGTGGAGGCGCCGCACGAGTGCGACGCCGGGATGCAGCGCGACGGGGTGGCGGCCGTTCCGCCGACGGGCCGGGGCGAGCGGTCCTGGTGGCTCGGGCAGTTGGTGGAGGCCACGCCCCTCGGGGCCTGGCAGGAGCGGTTCGGCGGGCGCCCGGCGGCCGAGATCGTGGCGCTTCCGGTCGCCGACGACTGGGTTGGCGAGCTGCACGCCGCCTGGTGCCGGGCCGCGGTGCGCCAACGCCACCCGGAGTGGGCGCGAGCCCTGCTGGGTGCGGCGTCGGCGCCCCCGGCCGGCGCGCCGGGGCCCGCGTCGATCTCCGAGCGGTCCAAGCTCCTGGCGGTGCTGTCCGAGGCGGAACGTGCGGACTGGGTGGCCGCGTTCATCGCCGCGCACGGGCTGTCGGAGGCGTTCCAGCTGCTCGGGGTCTGCACGGTGCCGTGGACGGGCCCGCTCGGGCGCGCCGTGGTCGACGCGCTCGACATCGCGCGGGACGGCGGGAGTTACCCGTGGAGCTTCAGCGGGGTGATGGGCCTGGCCGAGCGCTGCCTGGACCCGGCCGAGGCCGACCGCCTGGAGGCCCTCACGGCCACCCCGGACGAGCAGGAGGGAGCGTCGCCGGGGGCCGGGGGCTACTGGTCGGAGGCGTTCCAGCGCCTGGTCTCCACGCTGCGCCTGCGCGCCGCGATGGAGGCGGAGCTGACGACCTGACCCCCGCCCCGGCCGCGCACCCGGCCCCCGCCCCCGGCCACGTGCGCGTGTGCGGCCCGCGGATCAGGCCTGCGCGGGCTGACGGACGTTCGCGTTCACCCAGGTGACGATCTCGGTCGTCGTCGCACCCGGGGTGAAGAGCTCCGCCACGCCCAGCTCCTTCAGCGGGGCGATGTCGTCCTCCGGGATGATCCCGCCGCCGAACACCTTGATGTCCTCCGCCTCCCGCTCCTTCAGCAGCTCGATCACCTTCGCGAACAACGTGTTGTGCGCCCCGGAGAGGATCGAGAGGCCGATGGCGTCGGCGTCCTCCTGGATCGCCGTGTCGACGATCTGCTCGGGTGTCTGGTGGAGCCCCGTATAGATGACTTCCATACCGGCGTCCCGCAGCGCCCGCGCGATCACCTTGGCCCCGCGGTCATGGCCGTCGAGTCCCGGCTTGGCCACCACCACACGGATCGGACCGGTCACACCCATCACTGCCTCCACATGGTCTCCCGCGCCTGAAGGGCCGGGGATGTGAACGAACGTTATCCACAGCATCCCGCAAGCCGCCGTTTCGCGGCAGGCGGGGAGGGGGAAATCACACGTGGGACATGTTCGCCAGGCGCCGTCCCCCGTAGAACGCGGCAATCCGGCCGCCGCGGGGACCGGCGCGGGGAGAGCCGCTACGAGGTCGCCGTACCACCGTGCCGCCAGCCGCACGGCAAGGTGGTACGGCCTATCGCCGCCTCCCGGTGCGCCAGTGCAGGAGGTCGGCGTGAAGGTCCTCCCTTTCCTCTCCCTACTGACCCGCCTCCCCGGACTTCCGGGCCCCCGGCTCCCCACCGCACTGCTCGGCGCCACCGTTCTGGAGCTCGTGGTCCTCACCGGCCACCTGGCCGCCTACCCCTTCGGCCTCACCCAGGAGCGCCGCGCCCCGGGCCCGCCGCCGGGCCCGCCCACCCTGTCCGGCTCCCCCGCCGCCGAACGGCCCGTCGTCCTGCTGCACGGCTTCATCGACAACCGCTCCGTCTTCGTCCTGCTGCGCCGCGCGCTCGCCCGGCACGGCCGCCGCCACCTGGCGTCCCTCAACTACTCGCCGCTCACCCGCGACCTGCGTACCGCCGCCGAGCTGCTCGGCCGCCACGTGGAGGAGGTCTGCGCCCGCACCGGGCAGCGCGAGGTCGACATCGTCGGGCACAGCCTCGGCGGCCTGATCGCCCGCTATTACGTACAACGACTGGGCGGCGACCACCGGGTGCGCACCCTCGTCACGCTCGGCACCCCCCACGGCGGCACCGCCGTCGCCCCCGGAGCCGGCGTTCACCCCATCGTGCGGCAGATGCGCGGCGGCTCCCCGCTGATCGAGGAGCTGCGCCTCCCCGCCCCGGGGTGCCGGACCCGGTTCGTCAGCTTCTGGAGCGAACTGGACCAGGTGATGGTCCCGGTCGAGACGGCCTGTGTCGACCATCCCGACCTCGACGCCGTGAACGTACGCGTCACCGGAATCGGGCATCTCGCGCTGCCGGTGCACCCGGCGGTCGCCGCCGCGGTCCGTGAGGCTCTGGAGTCACAGGAGGCCCGGGCGAGCTCAGCACCCTCAACCGGAACGTCGTCTGTCGCTTAAAATAGAACAACTCTCGAACATAGAGCCAAGCCTCTGCCTGCCGTCCGCCGAAAGACGGCCGATTGCCCGTTTCCTGAGGACGCAAAACCTGTCGAAGATTGTCGTCCTCACATACTGCCGGGTACAGTCGCGGCCACTGCTTCCCCCTGGGACCCCCTCACCGGGATCCAGAACAGTCCTGCTGCCGAGGCGAGAGAGAAGTTGGTGAACGACCAGCACCCCCACGCCGGGCCCGTCGGGTACGACACCCGATCGACCGGCAGCTTCGACACCGACCCGCTCTTCGGTTCCCTCCCTGGCGGTTCCGACACCACGGATTACGCGGCTTCCGGTTACGACACCTCTTACGGTGCCCCCAGCGGCTCGTACGACTCCTCCGCCTGGGACACGGGCGCGCAGCAGACCGTCACCTACGACGCGTACGCCGCCCAGACGCAGACCACCGCCCACCAGCAGTGGGACACCGGAGCCACGCCCACCTGGCGGCAGCCCTCCGACCAGGACCCGACCGGCCAGTGGGCGACCGCCGACACGGGCGCGTTCCCCACCGCCGGGTTCACCGCGGCCGAGTACGGCACAGCTCCCTGCGGTACCGGCGCCTACGAGACGGACGGGTACGACACCGGCGCGTACGCCACCGGCACGTACGGCACCGGCACCGCATACGTGGCCGGCGGTTCGTACGGGACGGACGCCTACGAGACGGGCACGCACGACGCGGGGACGTACGACACGGGCACGCACGACGCAGGGACGTACGACACGGGTACGTACGACACCGGCGCGTACGGGACGGTCGGCGCCGACGGTTCCGGCACGAACGGCACCACCGCCTATACCACCGGGGTGTACGACACCGGCGCGTACGACACGGGGACGTACGACACGGGCGCCTACGACGCGACCGCCTGGAACTCCGGCGCCACGCCCGAGGGCGCCGCGTACGAGCCCGAACAGACATCGCATCAGCTGTACGAACAGCAGGAACCCGAAGAGGCCGGCACCGCCGAGTTCGCCGTCATCGAGAGCGGGCTCGAAGCCGGCTTCGAAACCGATGTCGAGGCCGGCTTCGGCACCGGCCACGACACCGGACCCGATCCGGACGCCGCCCCCGCACCCGACGACAGCGACACACCGGGGCCCGCCCCGCTTTCCGTGGACCGCACCGTGGTCCGCACCCCCGCCCCGCGCAGCCGGGCGCGCCGCCGCAGCCCCGCCAAGCGGTCCGCTCTCCTGACCGTCGCCGTCCCCTCCGCCTGTGTGATGAGCGTCGCTGGCATCGCGGCCGCCTCCGTCAGCGGGATCAGCGACGAGGACAAGCAGGAGAAGACCACCTCGCTGGCCGTCGCCGACCCGAGCACGGTCGAGCCGGTCGCCGCGAACAACAAGCTCGACAGCCAGCTGGAGCAGCTCTCCGAGGGCAGCGACGACTTCCGTCAGCGCGCGAGCCGCACCCAGGAGCGCATCGACCTGAAGCAGCGCCAGGTGGAGGAGAAGAAGAAGCGCGAGGAGGAGGCCGCACGCCGCGAGGCGTTGCGCCCCAAGTTCGTCCTGCCGGTCAAGCAGCACGGGCTCAGCGCCTACTACGGCCAGGCGGGCGTCAACTGGATGTCCGTGCACACGGGCATCGACTTCCCCGTCGGGTACGGGTCCCCGGTGATGGCCGCGACCGACGGCACCGTGCGCACCCAGTACAACAGCGCCTACGGCAACATGGCGATCGTGACCATGGCCGACGGCACGGAGACCTGGTACTGCCACCTCAGCAGCACCAAGATCCGCTCCGGCCCGGTGAAGGCCGGTGACGTCATCGCGTACGCGGGCAGCTCCGGCAACTCCACCGGCCCGCACCTGCACTTCGAGGTCCGGCCCGGCGGCGGTGCGTCGATCGACCCGCTGGTGTGGCTGCGGAGCCACGGCGTCAACCCGACCTGAGCAGACCTGCGGCGCCACAGCACGTACACACACAGCACGTACGGACACGAGAAGGGGGCGGGACGGCTTCGACGGCCGTCCCGCCCCCTTCTCCTGCTCGCCCTACAGCTTCTCGGTCCTACAGCTTCTCGACCGGCGCGTACCGCAGGAGCAGCTTCTTCGGGCGCTCGCCGCCGAAGTCCACCGTCGCCTTCGCCTGGTCGCCGAACCCCTCGACGGCCGTCACCGTGCCCAGCCCGAACTGGTCGTGCGTGACCCGGTCCCCGACCACCAGCGTGACCGTCGCCTTCTCCGTGCCGCGCCGGGTCGCGAAGCCCGAAGGGCCGGAGCGGGCGCGCGAGGAGGAGAGCGAGGACGTGATGCCCGAGGTGGGGCCTGCCGGGGCGGCCATCGGGCCCTTGCGCTTCCACTCCAGGTGAGCGTCCGGGATCTCCTCCAGGAACCGCGAGGGCGGATTGTACGAGGGCTGGCCCCAGGCGCTGCGCATGGCGGCCCGGGTCAGGTAGAGCCGCTCGCGGGCACGGGTGATGCCGACGTACGCCAGGCGCCGCTCCTCCTCCAGCTCCTTGGTCTGGCCGAGGGCCCGCATGTGCGGGAAGACGCCGTCCTCCATGCCGGTGAGGAAGACGACCGGGAACTCCAGACCCTTCGCCGTGTGCAGGGTCATCAGCGTGATGACGCCGGAGCCGTCCTCGTCCTCGTCGGGGATCTGGTCCGAGTCGGCGACCAGCGCGACCTTCTCCAGGAACTCCGCGAGTGTGCCGGTGCCCTCCTCGTCCCCGCGCTCCTGCTCGAACTCGAGGGCGACGGCCGCGAGTTCCTGGAGGTTCTCGACACGGGTCTCGTCCTGCGGGTCGGTGGAGGCCTGGAGCTCGGCGAGATAGCCCGTTCGCTCCAGGACGGCTTCCAGCACGACGGCGGGTCCGGCTCCGGACTCGACGATCGTACGGAGCTCCTCCATCAGCGTGTTGAAGCGCTTGACGGCGTTGGACGAGCGCGCCGCCATGCCGTACGCCTCGTCGACGCGGCGCAGCGCCTGCGGGAAGGAGATCTTCTCGCGCATCGACAGGGCGTCGATCATGGCCTCGGCACGGTCGCCGATGCCGCGCTTGGGAACGTTGAGGATGCGGCGCAGCGGGACGGTGTCCTCGGGGTTGGCGAGGACGCGGAGGTAGGCCAGGACGTCCCGGACCTCCTTGCGCTCGTAGAAGCGCACGCCGCCGACGACCTTGTAGGGCAGGCCGACGCGGATGAAGATCTCTTCGAAGACACGGGACTGGGCGTTGGTCCGGTAGAAGATGGCGACGTCGCCCGCCTTGGCGTCGCCCGCGTCGGTGAGCCGGTCGATCTCGTCGGCGACGAACTGCGCCTCGTCGTGCTCGGTGTCGGCCACATAACCGGTGATGCGGGCGCCGCTGCCGGCGTTGGTCCACAGGTTCTTGGGGCGGCGGCTCTCGTTGCGCTCGATGACCGCGTTGGCGGCGGAGAGGATCGTCTGCGTGGAGCGGTAGTTCTGCTCCAGGAGGATCGTCTTCGCGTCGGGATAGTCCTCCTCGAACTGGAGGATGTTGCGGATGGTCGCGCCCCGGAAGGCATAGATCGACTGGTCCGCGTCACCGACGACGCACAGCTCGGCGGGGGCGTCGGCGGCCTCTCCGGCCGGGCCGACGAGCTCCCGTACCAGCGTGTACTGGGCGTGGTTGGTGTCCTGGTACTCGTCGACCAGGACGTGGCGGAAGCGGCGGCGGTAGTGCTCGGCGACGTCCGGGAAGGCCTGGAGGAGGTGGACCGTCGTCATGATGATGTCGTCGAAGTCCAGGGCGTTGGCCTCGCGCAGGCGGGCCTGGTAGAGCGCGTACGCCTGGGCCAGGGTCTTCTCGAAACCGTCCACTGCCTGTCCGGCGAAGGTCTCCTCGTCGATGAGCTCGTTCTTGAGGTTGGAGACCTTGGCGGTGAAGGACTTCGGCGGGAAGCGCTTGGGGTCCAGGTCGAGATCGCGGCAGACCAGGGCCATCAGGCGCTTGGAGTCGGCGGCGTCGTAGATCGAGAACGACGAGGTGAAGCCGAGCTTCTTCGACTCGCGGCGCAGGATCCGGACGCACGCGCTGTGGAAGGTCATGACCCACATGGCGTTGGCGCGCGGGCCCACCAGCTGCTCGACGCGCTCCTTCATCTCGCCCGCGGCCTTGTTGGTGAAGGTGATCGCGAGGATCTGCCCCGGGTGCACCCCGCGCTCGGCCAGCAGGTGGGCGATGCGGTGGGTGAGCACCCGGGTCTTTCCCGAGCCGGCTCCGGCGACGATGAGCAGCGGGGACCCGGCGTGCACGACGGCGGCGCGCTGCTCGGTGTTCAGCCCGCCGAGCAGCGCCGCGGCGTCGATGACGGGGCGCGGGTGGCCGTCCCGGTAATACCCGTCCCGGGGCGGCGGGGGCGCGTCGAAGACGCCCTCGAAGAGTCCCTCCGGCACCGCGTCGGGTGCGTGGTCCTCGGGGGGCGGCGGCGGGCCGTCCTCCGTGGGCTGGAGGCCGGTCAGGAAACTGTCGTCAAAGAGGCTGCTCATCGCCTACCGAGTCTAGGCGGCCGCACCGACAACCTTCCGCCGAAGCCGGGAAGCGGTCGGAAGCAGCCGCCCGCACCCCCACGTCACCCGTACGCACGGAGAGCGGACGTCGACGTTCCGTGAAGGAGTGCCCGGTCGGAGGGGGTGCGGGGCCTCCGATCCGAAGAGGTCACGAAAATGTATCGGGCATATCGCTCATCCTCCTTCCCAGCGGAGCCACCGGTTGGCTAGCGTGCTCGGTCAGGTGATCCGTAATCTCCCTGAGACGAACCGCGTCTCACGGTCACCTCTGCCGAATCCGTCCTGCCGTCCCAGCAGTTCGGAACCGGGGACCCACACGCACAACCGGGGTGAATCGGTCCGTACCCTCGCATCCGGACCGTAGGACAGCCTTCCGTTCCGTCCGAACCCGACAGCTAACCCGGTAGGCGGTCCACGGAAGGAGATGCCGGTCTTGGCATCGCATCGCAAGCCGCGCACGAAGGTGCGCACCACCACCCCCGCCGTCGGGTTCACGACGGCCGCGCTGGCGTCTGTGACACTGCTCTCCACGCAGAGCGCGACCGCTGCCCCCGCCGAGCCGAAGCCGGCCATCGAGGACGTCCAGAAGAAGGTCGACGAGCTCTACCGGCAGGCGGGCAGCGCGACGCAGCAGTACAACCGCGCGAGGACCGCCTCCACGGCCCAGCGCACCAAGGTCGACACGCTGCTCTCCGACGTGGCGAAGCGGACCGAGAAGATCAACGAGGCGCGCCGGGAGCTGGGGTCCTACGCGGCCGCGCAGTACCGCACCGGCGGCATCACGCCCACCGCGACCTTCTTCCTGGCGGACGACCCGCAGGCGTACTTCGACCAGAGCCGGCTGATGAGCCGGTCGACGGAGCGGCAGCAGAAGGCCGTCGACGACTTCCGTACGCAGCAGGCCGCGGCGTCGAAGAAGCGCGCGGAGGCCGTGAAGAGCCTGGAGTCTCTCACGGAGACGCAGACCGCGCTGCGCTCCAGCAAGCAGAAGGTGCAGAACAAGCTCACGGAGGCCCGGACGCTGCTGTCGAGGCTGACCGCCGAGGAGAAGGCACGGCTGGCGGAGCTGGAGCGCAAGAAGGAGGCCGAGGCCAAGGAGAAGGCGCAGAAGCTGGCCCGCCGCCAGGCCGCCGAGGCCAAGGAGCGCGAGGAAGCGGAGAAGAAGGCGCGCGAGGAGGCCGCGAACGAGGAGGCCGCGAACGAGTCCGGCGGAGACAGCGGCTCCGGCAGCGGTACGGGGACGGGGACGAGCCCGGGATCCGGCAGCGGTACGGGAACGGGAGCCGGGGCGGACGGCAGTTACGCCGCGAAGGCCCAGAAGGTGCTGGACTTCGCCCGCGCCCAGATCGGGAAGCCGTACGTGTGGGGGGCCTCGGGCCCGGCCTCGTACGACTGCTCGGGGCTGACCCAGGCGGCCTGGCGGGAGGCCGGCGTGACACTGCCCCGGACCACCTGGGACCAGGTGAAGGCGGGCACCCGGGTCGCCACGTCCGACCTGCAGCCCGGTGACCTGGTCTTCTTCTACGACGACATCAGCCACGTCGGCATCTACAAGGGCGACGGGATGATGATCCACGCCCCGAAGCCGGGGGCGAACGTCCGCGAGGAGTCGATCTACTCCATGCCGATCTACGGCAGCGTGCGCCCGGCGTAGTGCCGGGGGCGGGGGTGGCCGCCTGACCGGCGGCCGCCCCCGAGAGAGTCTCAGGTCCAGAGCGTGGCGATGAAGATGTTGGCGGCCGTCAGCCCGCCGACCGCCGCGAACGCGCCCTTCTCGACCTTCTCCTCGTCCCGCTTGACGTAGACGAGCGCGAGGATGACGACGAGGAGCGCCAGCTTCACGCCGATCTTGACGTTGTTCACGGTCTGGTCGTCGGCCTGGTTGAGCCCGACCAGGGCGACGCCGGTGACCAGCATGGTCAGCGCGCCGTGCAGCATGGCGGGAACGAAGCGGGCGGTGCCCGCGCCCATGGCCTTCATCTGCGTCAGGAAGCCGCCCAGCAGGGAGGCGATGCCGATAATGTGCAGGGCGACGAAGACGCCGATGAGTGCGTTCATGGTCCCGGAGCCTAGCCATGGCCAAAGCGTGGCCACTCAGTGAGGTAAGCCTTTCTCGGGCCCTTCGCCGGAACTGTGCGCCACGCGCTCGAACCTGCCGGAATGATCAGTTCCGGCTCCGCATCGCCGGTCATCCGGCGGTGGTGAAGCGTCACATCCGGGCAATAGCTGTCATGGCGAACCTTTTCCGTGCGCCCGGATTAGCGTCCCTGGCGGACCTGTCGGTATCCCCCGGCGGGCAGCCGACAGGAAGGATGCCGCCCCCGTGGCCGCGCACCGGAAATCCGCTCACCGGAAACCCAAGCAGCGCCCGTTCACCGGCCCTGCTGCCCGCACCGCCGCCACCCTGGCGCTCGCCGGGGCCGCCACCGCCACCTCGGCCACCGGCGCCGGGGCCGCACCCGCCGAGCCCGCTCCCACCGCCGCCCAGGTCCGGGCGAAGGTCGACCGGCTCTACCACGACGCCGAGGTCGCCACCGAGAAGTACAACGGGGCGAAGGAGAAGGAGGCCGCCGCCACCAAGGCCGTCGACACCCTGGCGGACGAGGCGGCCCGCCGTACCGACCGCCTCAACACCGCCCGCCACACGCTCGGGTCGATGGCCACTGCGCAGTACCGCACCGGCGCCCTCGACCCCGCCGTACAACTGGCGCTCTCCTCGGACCCCGACAGCTACCTGGAGCGCGCCGCGCACCTCGACCGGGCGGGCGACCGGCAGGCGAGCCTGCTCAGCTCGATCCGGCGCCAGCTCTCGGGCATCGCCCGGGTCAAGGCCCGCGCCGACCGGGAGACCGAGGCGCTCGCCGCCCGCCGCGCCGAGCTGGACAAGCACCGCACCGCGATCCGCACCAAGCTGACTGATGCCCGGGGGCTCCTGGCCACCCTCACCGCCGCCGAGCGCGCCGCGTACGAACGCTCGGCCGACGCCGGCCACGGCGGCGGCCCCGCCGACCGCTCCGCCGCCCACGCCGACCGCTCCACCCCCCGAGCCTCGGTCGCCGCCCCCGACTCCCGGGCGGCACGGGCCGTCGCCTTCGCCCATGGGGCGATCGGCAAGCCGTACGTCTGGGGCGCGACCGGCCCCAACGCCTTCGACTGCTCCGGGCTGACCCAGGCGGCCTGGCAGGCGGCGGGCGTCAGCCTGCCCCGCACCACCTACACCCAGATCAACGCCGGCCAGCGGGTCTCCCGCTCCGAACTGGCCCCCGGTGACCTGGTGTTCTTCTACTCGGGCATCAGCCACGTCGGCCTCTACATCGGCGGCGGCCAGATGATCCACGCCCCGCGTCCGGGAGCCCCGGTCCGGATCGCGCCCATCAGCCAAATGCCTTTCGCCGGAGCGGCCCGGGTGGCATAGTCCCCGGCGCCGACCTCTCTCCCGCCGAAGGAACTCCCCGTATGACGATGGCGAACGCCGTCCAGGAGTACGCCCGCACGCTCACGCTGCGCTCCCCCACCCACTACCGGGTGGGCCCGTTCACCGTCCGGCACAACCCGGGCTGGGAGCTGAAGTACGCCAAGGTCTCCGCACTCGCGGTCCTCGACGGCGCACCGGCCGGCGTGGGCGGCTGCTCGGTCGCGATCGAGGGCCTCAGCGAACTGGCCGGCCTCGCCGTCGCGGCCCCCTTCCGCCGCCGGGGCGTCGGCGCCGCGCTCACCGCCTGGCTGACGGAACGGGCCTTCACCCAGGGCTGCCGGACGGTCTGGCTGGAGCCCGGAGACGCCGACGTCGAACGGATCTACGCGAGCATCGGCTACCGCCGGATCGGCGAGAAGGTCAACATCTCGCTGGAGCGGGAGTAGGAGTAGGAGTAGGAGCCGGGCCTGAAGCCGGAGCCGGGCCTGAAGCCGGAGCCGGAGCGCGACTGAGCGACGCCCAGCACGCCCAGCCCACCCGGCCCACCCGGCCCGATCGGCTCAGACCAGCCGTCGCGCTGTCGCCCACCGCGTCAGCTCGTGCCGGTTGGAGAGCTGAAGCTTCCTGAGCACCGCCGAGACGTGCGACTCCACCGTCTTCACCGAGATGAACAGCTGCTTCGCGATCTCCTTGTACGCATATCCCCGGGCGATCAGCCGCAGCACCTCGCGCTCGCGCTGGGTGAGACGGTCCATGTCCTCGTCGACCGGCGGGGCGTCAGTGGAGGCGAAGGCGTCCAGGACGAAGCCGGCCAGGCGCGGGGAGAAGACAGCGTCGCCCTCCTGGACCCGGAAGATGGAGTCGACCAGGTCGGTGCCGGTGATCGTCTTGGTGACATAGCCACGGGCGCCGCCCCGGATCACGCCGATGACGTCCTCGGCGGCGTCCGAGACGGAGAGCGCGAGGAAGCGGACCGGGTTGTCGGCCGCGCCCATCAGCGGGACGCAGCGGCGCAGCACCTCGACGCCACCGCCGCCCGGGAGATGGACGTCGAGGAGGACGACCTCGGGGCGGGTCGCCGTGATGACGGTGACGGCCTGGTCGACGTCGGCGGCCTCGCCGATCACTTCGACGCCGGTCTCCTCGGTGCGGCCGATCTCGGCCTGCACCCCGGTGCGGAACATCCGGTGGTCGTCGACGAGCACGACCCGTACCCGTCGCTCCGGGCCCCCGGTGGCTTCGGTGTTCTCGGTCATTCGCTCGCCCTTTCCATCTCCAGCTCGACCTCGGTGCCCCCGCCGGGCACCGAACGCAGCCGGGCGCTGCCGCCGTTGCGCTGCATCCGGCCGATGATTGATTCTCGTACGCCCATGCGGTCGGCGGGAACCTCGTCCAGGTCGAACCCCGGGCCGCGGTCCTTCACGGAGACGAAGACCGTGGTGCCCTCGACCTCCGCGAAGACCTGCACGGCGCCGCCCTCGCCACCGTACTTGGCGGCGTTGACCATCGCCTCGCGCGCGGCCTGCATCTGTGCGCCCAGCTTGTCGTCGAGGGGGCAGTCGCCGACGACCACGACCTCCAGGGGGACACCGTGCTTGTCCTCCACCTCGGCGGCGGCCCGCTTCACGGCCTCGGCGAGGGTCTCCGGTTCGTCGTCCTCGTCCTTGCCGGTGCCCTCGGGGTTGTAGAGCCAGTTCCGCAGCTCGCGCTCCTGGGCGCGGGCCAGACGTCTGACCTCGCCGCCGTCGTCCGCGTTGCGCTGGATCAGGGTGAGGGTGTGCAGGACGGAGTCGTGGACGTGGGCGGCGACCTCGGCGCGCTCCTGGGCGCGGATGCGCATGAGGCGCTCCTCGGAGAGGTCCTGGGTCATCCGGACGAGGTAGGGCCCCGCGAGCAGGGCGATGCCGGTGAGCACGGCGATGGCGGCGGTCAGGACGTTTCCCAGCTGGGCGGCCGAGCCGCGCACCACCATGAAGACGGCGAGCCCGAGGCCCACGAGGGCGACCCCGGCGAGCGCGCGGGCCAGCTGCAGCAGCCGGCGCCGGCGGCCGACCTCCATCCAGCGGGCGCGCCGCGCGTTGTCCGCCTGGCGCCAGACGAGGACGGAGCCCGCGCCGATGAGGAGCGTCGGCCAGATGTAGCGGTCGGCCTCGCTGCCCATGTCGACGTTGGCGACGAAGACGACGGCCCCGACGAGCAGGGCGACCAGCGCGAAGACCTGGCCCGGGTCCGGTTTACGGAGCTTGCGCCGGCCGTCCGCCGCCGTCTCGAACACCGAGCGCGGGGCGTGGACGCCGCCGACACCGCCGACGCCGAGAGGGACGACGATCCAGAACACCGCGTACAGCAGGGCGCCCAGGCCGTCGCTGAGGAAAAGCCCGAGGAAGACGAACCGGACCCAGGCGACCGGCAGTCCGAGGTGTCCGGCGAGCCCGCGCGCGACGCCGCCCAGCATCCGCCCGTCGGCGCTGCGGTACAGCTTGCGCAGCGGCGGCTCCTCCGGGTCGGAGGCGAGTGAGCTGTGCGCGGCTCGGGCGGTGGCGGCTGGCATACCCCGATCGTCACACGCGGCGGGGGCGGGAGGCATCAGGGTAGTCCCCCTGATCGACCCTGAGGAGCACCCGCAGACGGGTCCTGATGCCGGCCCCACCCCGGGGGCTTCCGGGGGTTCCCCTGCGGGGGCCCCGGCACAAAATCAGGGACCGGCCAGGGTCGGCGCGGCTCCCACCGGGCGGTGCGGGCCGTCACCATGGAGGTATGACCGCTCCCTCGGACGCCCCGCCCGGCGTCGCGCCCCCCGACGCGCCCAAACCGCAGCTGCGGCGCAGCCCGCGGCAGAAGGTGGTGGCCGGGGTCTGCGGCGGGCTCGGCCGGTACTGCGACGTGGACCCGGTGATCTTCCGGATCGTGCTCGGTGTCCTCTCGGCGACCGGCGGGATCGGCCTGATCTTCTACGGCTTCGCCTGGCTCCTGCTGCCCCTGGAGGGTGAGGAGGAGAACGAGGCGCGCCGGCTGCTGTCGGGCCGGGTCGACGGGGCGTCGCTGGTTGCGCTGCTGCTGGCGCTGATCGGCTGCGGGCTCTTCCTGTCGATGCTGGGCAACCGGGGCATGCTGGCGTTCGCGGCGCTGCTCACGGTGGCCGTGGTCGGCTGCTCGGTGTGGACGCAGTCCCGTAGGACTGCGGCCCCGGAGGACCCGGCGGCCCCGCCCGGCACCCCGGCCGCTCCCGCCCACCCGCACACCGGCGGCCTCGGTGCGCCCCCGCCGGAGGTCAAGGCGCCGCCGACGCCGGGCGGTCCGTCGTGGTGGCGGGACCCGATCGTGAAGGACGGGACGACGGGTCCGGTCGGCTCGGGCTATCTCTGGGGTCCCTCGGACACCGACCCGGACACGGCGCGGAAGACGGTCCGGGCCGGGCGCCCCAGCCCGGACGCGCCGTTCCGGCCGCCGGCTCCGGCGCCCGCCGCGCCGGGGCCGCGGTCGATCGGCGGCCTCGTCTTCCTGACCGCGCTGGTGGTGGGGGGACTGGGCACCGGGCTGAGCTGGGAGCACGAGCCGCTGGGCACGGCGCTGCAGATCGGTCTGGTCGCGGCGCTCGCGGTCTTCGGGCTCGGCCTGCTGGTCTCCTCCGCGCTGGGGCGGACCGGGTTCGGCACGGTGCTGCTGGCGATGATCACGGCGGTGCTGCTGGCGGGCGCGACGATGCTGCCGAAGGAGATCAGCACGGACTGGGCCCGTCAGGAGTGGCGCCCGGCCGAGATCTCCGCCGTACAGCAGCGTTACGAGCTGGGCAGCGGCGACGCCCGGCTGGACCTGTCCGGGGTGGTGGTCCCTCCGGGCGAGACCGTACGGACCCGGCTGGAGGTCGGGGCGGGGCGGGCGGCCGTCGTCGTCCCGAAGAACGTGACGGTGAAGGTGCGCGCCGAGGCCGGCCTCGGGGAGATCCGGCTGGAGGAGGGGCAGCGGGTCCAGGTCCGCATCAACAGCGACGAGTCGTCCCGGCGCACGCTCCCGCCGCCCAAGGGCGGGAAACCGGCCGGGACGATCGAGCTGGAAGTGGAAGTCGGAGTCGGACAGGTGGAGGTCAGCCGTGCTGCGTCATGAGTTCCGGCCCGGTCGGGCGGTGGCGGGTCTGGCGATGCTGGCCCTGGCCGGGGGGTACGCGGCCGACGCGGCCGGTGCGTGGGAGGTCCCGTGGACCTTCTTCCTGCCGGTGTTCCTCGGCGGTCTGTGGCTGGCCGCCACGGCGACCTGGACCGCCTACATGCTCCGGCGGCGCCGTGACGCGAGGAAGGCGTCGGCGGAGAACACGGCGGCGCCCGCGAGTACGAGGGGCAGCCACGCCATCAAATAGGGCAGGTCGTTGCCGTAGTAGTACGGGGTCGCCTGCCAGCTGACCGTCAGCCAGAGGCTCAGAGAGATCAGTGCCCCGCCGAGCGCGGCGAGCCGGGCCCAGAGGCCGACAAGGGTGCCGAGGCCGACGAGGAGCTCGCCGACGGCGATGGCGTAACCGAACCCTTCGGGGCTCTTGAGCGCCAGGTCGACGAGGGCGGGGATCGCGGCGGAGTCGCGGGCCCCGCGCATCATCTCGCCGACGGAGCCGGGGCCGGTGGCGGAGAGGAACCCGCTGTCCGTCAGCTTGTCGAGCCCCGCGTAGACGAAGGTGACGCCGAGGAAGAGCCGCAACGGCAGCAGGGCGTACTCACGCGCCCGCTCACGCAGTCCTCCCGGCTCGCCCAGACCGTACGAACCGCCGCCGTAACCGTTCATCACTGCCGCCCCGCTTCCCGAAGACCCGTCACCTGACCATACGTACGCCTGTACGGCGCCGCTCACCAGGGCTGCGGGGCGATCGACCTGAGAAAGCGGCCGTCAGTCCGTCACGTCGATCGAACAGCGGTTGGTCTCCACCCCGGCGGCCGTGACGACCTGGACGTCGACGGTCCCCGGTTCGACCTCGACCGGGACCGGCACCGTGAGCACGGTGTCGGTCGGGTTGGCGAAGCCTCCGGCGACCGGGATCAGCGGTACGTGGACGTGGACCGTGCCGATCCGTACGACGAGCCGGGCCAGCCGGTCGGGGCTGCCCGCACCGGGCGGTACGAACCCCGCGCCCCGGATCTCGATGTCGTCGCCGGTCCGGATCGGGGCGTCCAGGTCCCCGGCCTCCCGGGCCCGCACGACGGACAGCACGACCGGACGGCCGCCCTCCGCGTACTTCCCGGCGAAGTACGTCGCCGCCGAGACGGCCACCAGCAGGGCGAGGCCCCACGGCAGGTCGGGCAGCTGCTCGGGGCGGCGGGCCAGACGAACGCCGGCGAAGAGTACGGCGACGGCGCTGACCAGCACGTACTGCACATCGGTGAACGAGCCGCGCCCCGAGTCGTCGGTGAGCAGATCGGCCGCGCGAGGCCGGTCCGCTCGCAGCTTCTGGAGCCGCTGGCCCAGCACCCGCACGGTCACCACGCGGCGTACGACGACGGCGACCGCGCACACCAGTGCCAGCACGGTCAGCACCCCGGCGGACCGCACGAGATCGAGCCCCTCGATCAGCGCGTCCCGGTCCTCGTGATCGGAGGCGCCCGCCAGCTGGAGGGCGAGGACGAGGACGGCGAAGACGGCGAGCAGCACCCACGCGGCGGCGACGGCCCTGGAGGTGGAGAGCCGGTTGTCCTCGCCGATCAGCGGGGCGAGGAGGCCGCCCCGGGCGCGGTGGAAGCGGGCGGCGACGGTCAGCAGGGCGGCCGTGACGACCGCTGCGGTCAGAGCGGCCGTACGTGCGGTGGTCCAGCCGGGCCCGATCGCGGTGAGGCTCGCCCCGACGAGCAGGGCCACGACCGCGCCCCAGACCACGAACAAGGTGCCCCGCCACACATGGTGGAGCCAGACGTCACCGGCGGCCCGGCCCCGTTCGGCGACGGTACGGGCGGACCCGGTCAGCTCGTCGGAGACCCACTGCCGGGACGCGGAGGGCGACTGGGCGACCCCGGCGGGCAAGCCGTTCCCGGCTGCCAGTTCGTCCCGCTTGGCCAGGAATGCGGCGACCGCGCGCCGGTGTCCCTCGCGTGCTCCGTGCGGGCAGTCGCCGCACGTACAGCCTCCGCCGTGCGTGCCGCTCGCCCTTGCCTCGTCCAACGCCACGGAGATTTACACCCTTTCCCACCCTGGTACAGCCAACTCACCTGCGATACCAGCGAATTGTGCCGCACGGGGCGGCCGGGTCCCGCATCGGGTCGGACCAAGGACGAATACCGTCAAAGCGTTCGACTGATCCGCTGCCACAGGGGCTGGTAGTTGATCCACGCCACCAGGTCGCTGCCGAGCTGCTCACGGGTGGTGACGGCGTCCCGGTGGTCGATCAGGACGGGCTTCCCGGCACCGCGCGCCAGCAGTTGCACCTGACAGGCGCGCTCCATGGTCAGGAACCACCATGCGGCCGCGTCGACCGAGTCCCCCACGGTCAGGAGCCCGTGGTTGCGCAGGATGACGGCCTTGCGCGGCCCGAGGGCCTCGGCGATCCGCCGCCCCTCCTCCTCGTCCACGACGACACCGGTGTACGCGTCGTACAACGCGTGGTCCTCGTAGAAGGCACAGGCCTCCTGGGTGATCGGCTCGATCAGCTCCCCCAGCGCGGCCAGCGCCCGTCCGTGCACGGAGTGGGTGTGCGCGACGGCGACGGCACCCGGCCGGGCCCGGTGCACGGCCGCGTGCACGGCGAAGGCGGCCTGGTTGACGTGGAAGCGCCCCTGGACCACCTGGCCGTCACCGTTGACGAGGATCAGGTCCTGCGGGGCGAGATCGGCGAAGGACGCCCCGAACGGGTTGACCCAGTAGCAGTCGGCCAGCTCGGGGTCGCGCACGGTGATGTGCCCGGAGACCCCGTCCTCGTACCCGTACTCCCCGAACAGCCGCAACGCCCCGGCGAGCCGCTGCCTGCGGTACGCCCGCTCCTCGTCCGGCGACGCGTGCACGGGCGGCATCGCGAAGTGCAGCTGCTCCACGGGGATGGGTGCGGGGGCGGGCACGGCGGGCGGCTCGGACATGGCGGCTCCTCACTTTCCCGGGGGGGGTACGGGATCGGAAGTTACCGGCGGGTGGGGGTGAGGGGAAGAGGTGGGGCGGCCTAAGGACGGCGGCGATCGATCGCGGTGAGGGCGATCTCCGGAGGGAACGGGACGGTCAACGTGAGCTTGTCCCGATGGATGCCCGTGGGTACGTAGACCTGAACACCAGCACGTCCGGCTTGCTCCCATACGCCGAAGTCTCGTCTCTTGACTCAGCGTACCCAGGGGGTACGACAATGCCGCCGCCCAAACGAATGAGCGACGGCATCGGCATTGACCTAGGAGCTGACGGGGAGCGGGAAGGTCACTCCCATTCGATGGTCCCCGGCGGCTTGCTCGTCACGTCGAGGACGACGCGGTTGACGTCGGCGACCTCGTTGGTGATGCGGGTGGAGATCTTCGCCAGCGTCTCGTACGGCAGGCGCGACCAGTCCGCCGTCATGGCGTCCTCGGAGGAGACCGGGCGCAGCACGATCGGGTGGCCGTAGGTGCGGCCGTCGCCCTGGACGCCGACCGAGCGGACGTCGGCGAGGAGGACCACCGGGCACTGCCAGATGTCGCGGTCCAGGCCGGCCGCCGTCAGCTCCTCGCGGGCGATGGCGTCGGCCTCGCGGAGCAGGTCCAGGCGCTCCTTGGTGACCTCGCCGACGATGCGGATGCCGAGGCCGGGGCCGGGGAACGGCTGCCGCTGGACGATCTCCTCGGGGAGGCCGAGCTCCTGGCCGACCATCCGGACCTCGTCCTTGAACAGCTGGCGCAGCGGCTCGACGAGCTCGAACTCGATGTCGTCGGGGAGGCCGCCCACGTTGTGGTGGGACTTGATGTTGGCGGTACCGGTGCCGCCACCGGACTCGACGACGTCCGGGTAGAGCGTGCCCTGGACGAGGAAGGCGACCTCGGGTCCGTCCTCCTGGAGGATCTCCAGCTGGGCCTGCTCGAACACGCGGATGAACTCGCGGCCGATGATCTTCCGCTTCTGCTCCGGGTCGGAGACCCCGGCCAGGGCGTCGAGGAAGCGCTTCTGCGCGTCGACCACCTTCAGCTTCGCGCCGGTCGCGGCGACGAAGTCCTTCTCGACCTGCTCGGTCTCGCCCTTGCGCATCAGCCCGTGGTCGACGTAGACGCAGGTCAGCTGCGACCCGATGGCCTTCTGGACGAGTGCTGCGGCGACCGCGGAGTCGACCCCGCCGGAGAGGCCGCAGATGGCGCGCTTGGTGCCGACCTGCTCGCGGATGAGGGCGACCTGCTCCTCGACCACGTTGGTGGTGGTCCAGTTCGGCTCGATGCCCGCGCCGCGGTAGAGGAAGTGCTCCAGGACCTGCTGGCCGTGGGTGGAGTGCATGACCTCCGGGTGGTACTGCACCCCGTAGAGCTTCTTCTCGTCGTTCTCGAAGGCGGCGACCGGCACGACGTCGGTGGACGCGGTGACGGTGAAGCCCTCGGGCGCGGCCGAGCAGGCGTCGCCGTGCGACATCCACACCGGCTGCTCGGTGGGCGTGCCCTCGAAGAGCGTCGAGCCCGCCTTGGAGACGTGCAGCGGGGTGCGGCCGTACTCACGGGCCCCGTTGTCGTCGACCGTGCCGCCGAGGGTGGTCGCCATCAGCTGGAAGCCGTAGCACATGCCGAAGACGGGGACGCCCGCCTCGAAGAGCGAACGGTCCAGGGAGGGGGCGCCCTCCGCGTAGACCGACGACGGGCCGCCGGAGAGGATGATCGCGCGGGGGTTCCTGGCCAGCATCTCGGCCACCGGCATGGTGGACGGGACGATCTCGCTGTAGACCCGGGCCTCACGGACACGGCGGGCGATGAGCTGGGCGTACTGCGCGCCGAAGTCCACAACGAGGACCACGTCGGCCGTGGTGTCGGGGGCGGCGGGGGGTGCTGCTGGCACGGGGCGGCCTTCCGGCGGTGGTGAAGGGGGTCGGTTCTTCCGATTCTACCGGCCGTGCGCGAACCCTCCGCCGGGCCGCCGTCTCAGGATCCGGGCCCGGTCTTGGTGGGCGCGCCGGACCGGGGCCATACTGTCCCCCATGCGTCAGCACACGATCTTCGTCTTTACCTATGGCATCCGGCCCGCCGGCTGCCATGGTCGTGCTGCTTGAGCTACTGACAAGCAACGTTCCAGGCGCCCCGGGCCATCAGGCCCGGGGCGCCTCGTGCTTCCGGGCCCGTAGCTCCGGGGGGCCATCACCCCACCAGGAGTCACCACCATGAGCAGGATCACCACCAGCGCCGTCGGAAACACCAGCACCACCCCCGCCGAGCGGACCGGCGCCCACACCGACGAGGCCGCCGTCCTGATCGGCGGTGCCCGCGAGCGCATCGACACCCTCGACGACCGCATCATCGGCCTCGTCCAGGAACGGATGGCCGTCTCGGCGGTCATCCAGGAGGCCCGGATCACCTCCGGCGGCCGCCGGGTCAACCTCTCCCGCGAGACGGCCGTGCTCGGCCACTACAGGGACGCGCTGGGCAAGCCGGGCACCGCGCTGGCGATGACCCTGCTGGAGCTGTGCCGCGGCCGGGTGTGACCCGCGGGACAGCTCCGGCGACAGGACCGCATCTGCGTTCGGGGCCCGTCTCACCCGTACGGCGCGTGACCGGGACCGGCGTGCCTTCGTTGGTCCCGGTGTCCGTGCCAACCAGGGGCGGCAGCGGTAGAAAACCACGCGTGGCCCGGCCGGGACGTGTGACGTACTGCAGGTACGTCGTGGGACCACGTCCCGGCGCATGTGACCGGTCCGCAGGGGACAGCAGCCCGGTCACCCCATGTGCGGCCGTACCCGGGGACGCCCGGGTCGGCCGCATCGGAGCGTTCCGGGCGGAGGCCCTGTTCCCCCTCCGCTCCCTTCCTCCGCCGGTCAGGCGTGCTGCGCGGCAGCCCGTCGCCGTGCCGCCGTGAACAGGAGCAGGCCCGCCGCCAGCGCCGCGGCCGCCGTGCCCGAGGCGATCAGGACGGTCGATCCCGTCGAGGCGAGGCCTCCCCCGCCGCCGGAGCTCCCGGCCGTCCCCGCCGAACCTCCGCCGGAGGTGGTGGACGGGGCGGACTCCGAGGGTCGGGTGGTGCCGGACGGGCTCTCCGACGGGTCCGGGGCCGATGTCGGCGGCGTGGAAGGTTCGCCGGAGCCGCCGTCCGTGCCGCCCGTCGTGCCGCCGGAGTCGGAGCCCTCGCCCTCACCGTTCACGATCAGGTACGCGGTGTTGTTGGCCGGCTTCGGGTCGAACGGCAGCTTCGGCTCCTGGAGCCACGGGCTGCGGATGGTGACCGCCCCCTCCGCGCCGACCCTGCTCCTGTCGATCCGCAGCTCGAACGCCAGGTCGAGGCCGCCGCCGTCCTGCACGGTCATGGAGGTGCTGCAGATGTAGCGCGGCGCGGGGCTCTTCTGGTCCTCGCGGTATCCACCGCCGGCGGTCACAGCGCGGCAGCGGTCCGGCTTCGCCGTGACGGTCGTGCCCGGCGGGACGGTGAAGTCGAGGGTCGCGACGTTCTCGCCGGAGCGGAGGTAGCCGATCCAGGCCGGGCCCTCGTTACGGAAGCCGATGTCCGCCTTCACGGTGGAGCCCTCGGCCCCGGCCACCTTGTCGCCGTACGCCACGAAGTCGGCCGTGTTCTTCGTACGGAAGTCCGCCTCGTGCTGGTTGTCCCACGGGTTGAGGTCCCCGCCCCGGGCGGTCGGCCCCTGCTTCGCGGGGGTCTTCGCCGGGACCGCCTTCAGGACGGCGCCGGTGCCGCGCTCGAAGGGGGCGCCCGCACGCTGTGCGGTGCGCTGGGCGGCGCTGTCCTCGTGGATGCGGTAGACGAACATGTCGTAGTAGGCGCGGGTGGTGACCTCGATGGTCAGCGGGGTCGCCAGGGTGTACGTCGCGCCCACCTCGAAGGAGCCCTCGACCGAGCAGAGGGCGGTGGTCCAGCCGGCGCCCCGGGAGTCCGGGCCGCCCTCGGCGTACTCGCAGTTGGAGTAGCGCTCGGGGATGTCGAGGCCGCGGGAGTACACCAGGCCGAGGAGGACGCCGTCGGCGGCGCGGCTGCCCCGGTTGGTGAAGGTGATCGGGGCCTTCTGCTGGTCGCCCGGGTTCGTCTGCTCCTTGAAGGGGAGCTCTTCCATGACGAGGTCGGCGCCGCCGACGGTGACCTTGGTGGTGAACGGGGTGAAGGTCGCGCCCCTGGACTGTCCGGTCACCTTGATCGTGCCGGTGTCGCCGTCGCCACTGCCCTCGGCGGCGGTGAGGAGGAGGTCGTCGATGCCCCGGAGGCCGGCCCAGATGCCCCGGTCGGTGCAGACCGCCTTCGTGCCCGTGACCTTGCAGTCCGAGTCGTCCTCCACCGCCACGTCGGCGACGCCCACGATGCCGCCGAGGTCGAAGGTGACGGTGAACTCCGTCTCGTAGTCCTCGTCCTCCTCGTCCTCGCTCGGGTTGTTGATGGTGATCCCGAGCGTGGAGTGGGGCGGCTCACCGCTTGCCGGGTACGGGTGCAGAGCGGTCTCGGCAGGGCCGCCGATGGCGAGCACCGGGAGGTCGGCGGCCTGCGCCGGGGCGGCCGCCCCGGCGAGCGAGGCCGCGGCCAGCAGACCTGCGGCGGCGAGAGAGCCCGCTGCGCGGCGCAGCGCGGTTCTCGGGGAGAAGCGTGTCATCGGAACCCTCTGGTACGTGGCGGGAGCTGTGTGACTGCTGTGAGGCAGCACGGGTTCGACCGCGCAGCTCCCCGAACAGTTGCCCGGGGAAAGATCACGGATTGGGTACGGGGGTGTTCCCTACGCCCTCGATGTCCGCTCCGGCCTCCGCCGTCCCCTTCGGCGGTACGACGGGGATACCGAGGAACGGCAGCCTCAGCGCCGCGAACGCCTTCTTGGGCACGGTCGGCGCCAACGGCTGCACGGCGGCGAGGCGTTCGTAGGCCGCTCCCTGCTCGGGTCGCGGGTCCGCCTCGCCCTTGTTGGGCCAGAAGGACATCGCGCGCTCGGCCTGGGCGGTGATGGTCAGCGAGGGGTTGACGCCCAGGTTGGCGGAGACCGCGGAGCCGTCGACGACGCTGATGCCGGGATGGCCGTACAGGCGGTGGTACGGGTCGATGACGCCCTCCTCCGCGCTCGCTCCGATCGGGCAGCCGCCGAGGAAGTGGGCGGTGAGCGGCGTCCCCATCAGCTCGCCGACGTTGGAGCCGGCGAAGCCGTTGATCTCCTCGGCGAGGAGGGTGGCGCTGCGGGTGGCCTCCGGTATCTGGGTCGGGTTGGGCGCGCCGTGGCCCTGGCGGGCGGTGAGCAGGCCTTTGCCGATGCCGCCCGGTTTGCGGTACGTCGTCAGCGAGTTGTCCAGTGACTGCATGACGAGGCCGATGATCGTGCGCTCGGACCAGCGGCGGTTGGAGAGCGAACGGGCGGCGAGCGTGGGGTGCTTGGCCATGTTGGCGAGCCAGCCGAGCACCCGGCGGCCGCCGTAGGGGACCTGGAGGATCGACATCGCGCCCATGGCGTTGGAGCCCTTGCCGTAACGCACCGGCTCGATGTGGGTGTTGCCGTCCGGGTGGATCGACGAGGTGATCGCGACACCCTGGGAGAAGTCGGCCTTGGCGATGCCGTGCTTCTTGCGGTAGCGGCGGTCGCTGGTCTGGGAGCCCACCAGCGCCTCGGAGTTGGTCCGGGTCAGCTCGCCGAGCCTCGCGGAGAGCCGGGGCAGCAGGCCGCGGTCCTTCATGGCGTGCAGCAGGGTCTGGGTGCCGTACGTGCCCGCCGCGACGACCACCTTGCGGGCGCGGAGCTTCGTGGGCTTCGCCTTGCGGCGGCGGTCGGTGGGAACGGTGAGGACCCGGTAGCCGCCCTCCGGATCGTCCGTGACAGCGACGACGGAGGTCATCGGGTGGATGACCGCTCCAGCCTTCTCGGCGAGGTGGAGGTAGTTCTCGTTGAGGGTGTTCTTCGCGCCGTGGCGGCACCCCGTCATGCACTCGCCGCACTCGGTGCAGGCCCTGCGGGCGGGTCCGGCGCCGCCGAAGTACGGGTCGGGGACGGTGTCGCCGGGCTTCGCCTTGGCCGTGCCGTCGGCGTCCTTGCCGTCCCCGAAGAAGACGCCGACCGGGGCCAGGTGGAAGGTGTCGCCGACGCCCATCGCCTCGGCGGCCGCCTTGAGGTGGATGTCGGAGGGGGTCATGGTCGGGTTGAGGCGGACCCCGAGCATCCGGCGGGCCTGGTCGTAGTACGGCTTCAGCTCGTCCTGCCAGTCGGTGATCGAGGCCCACTGGCGGTCCTCGAAGAACGGGGCGGGCGGCACGTACAGCGTGTTGGCGTAGTTGAGCGAGCCACCGCCGACGCCGGCGCCCGCGAGCACCATGACGTTGCCGAGCAGGTGGACGCGCTGGATGCCGAAGAGGCCCAGTGCGGGGGCCCAGAGGTAGTTCTTCAGGTCCCAGGAGGTCTTGGGGAGCGTGCCGGGGGTGAAGCGGCGGCCCGCCTCCAATATGCCGACGCGGTATCCCTTCTCCGTGAGCCGCAGGGCGGACACCGCCCCGCCGAAGCCCGAGCCGACGACCAGGACGTCGTAGTCGTACGCGGCGTCGTCCTCGGCCGGTGCAGGGCTCACGGGCTGTTTCTGGGCAGGGCTGTCCTGGGACATGGCGCTCCTCACTACGGAATCGGGACGAAAAGGGCGGAAGGCGCCGGGGCCTCCGGGAGGCTCAGCGCAGCCGGAACGCCTTCATCGCTTTGAGGCTGCGGGTCATGAACGCGGCGTACTTCTCGTCGTCCATGCCGAAGGCGGGCGCCAGCGGGATCAGCCGTTGCTGGGCGACGGTCTGGGCCTCGGTGTACTTGAGGATGCCCTCGGAGCCGTGCCGCCGGCCGAGGCCGGAGTCCTTCATGCCGCCCATCGGGGACTGGACGCTGCCGTACGCGGGGGCGTATCCCTCGTTGATGTTGACGGTGCCGGTCCGCAGCCGGGCGGCGACCTCGTGGCCGCGCCTGGAGTCGGTGGTCCAGACGCTGGAGTTGAGGCCGTACGGGGTGGCGTTGGCCAGCGCGATCACCTCGTCCTCGTCGCTGAAGCGGTAGATGGAGACGACCGGGCCGAAGGTCTCCTCGGAGCAGACGGCCATCGGCGCCTCCACCCCGTCCAGGATGGTCGGCTCGTAGAAAAGGGGGCCGATGTCGGGGCGCGCGACCCCGCCCGCGACGGGCGTGGCGCCCTTCTCGACGGCCTCGGCGACATGCCGGCTGACCGTCTCCAGCTGGCGCTCCCCGACGAGGGAGCCCATGTCGGCGCCGTACGCGAGGGAGGTGCCGAGCCGCATGGCCTTCGTCCGGGTGGCGAACCGCTCCACGAAGTCGTCGGCGATGGACTCGTGGACGTACAGCCGCTCGATGGAGATGCAGAGCTGCCCGGCGGAGGAGAAGCAGGCGCGGACGGCGCCCGCGGCAGCCTTTTCCACGTCGGCGTCCTTCAGGACGAGCATGGCGTTCTTGCCGCCGAGCTCCAGGGATACGCCGACCAGCCGGGAGGCGGCGCCGATCGCGACCTCACGGCCGGTGCGGGTGGAGCCGGTGAAGGAGACGTAGTCGGCGCGGCTGACGACCTCGGGGCCGACGACGGGTCCCTCGCCGAGCACGATCTGGAAGACCTCGGCGGGCAGTCCGGCCTCGATGAGCAGGTCACGGCCCCAGAGCGCGGTGAGCGCGGTCTCCGTGTCGGGCTTCATCACGACGGCGTTGCCGGAGACGAACGCGGGCAGCGCGTCGCCCACCGACAGCTCGAAGGGGTAGTTCCACGGGGCGATCTGGCCGATGACCCCGCGCGGCTGACGCAGCTCGGTGACCTTGGTGAGGGCCGGGACGACACCGGTGTGGCGCCGGGGCTTGAGATAGGCGGCGGCCTTGCGCCCGTAGTGGCGGGCGGCGACGGCGACGGCCTGCACCTCCTCGTGGGCGTGCAGGCGGGCCTTGCCGGTCTCCAGCTGGATGAGGTCGAGGACCTCGGACTGCCGGCTGAGGACCAGGTCGTGGAAGCGCAGGAGGATCGCGGCCCGCTGCCGTACGGGGGTGGCGGCCCAGGCGGGCTGGGCGGCGCGGGCCCGGTCGAAGGCGGTGGCGACGTCCTCGGGGGTGGACTCGGGCAGGTCGGCCAGCTTCTCCCCGGTGAACGGCGTGTGGTTGGCCGTGCGGCCCGAACCGACGACGCCGCTGATCAGCTGGGCGACCACCTCGGGGGTGACCACATCGGCGGCCGTGCGCACGCCGGCGGGGGCGACCGCGACGGGGTTCGTACCAAGAGGGGCGTCAGGGGCCTGCGAGTCCGTCATGAGGCCGAGAGTATGTCCAGCCGCACCCTTTGGGTACCCGTCGGTAACAGTTTTTCACAGGACCCGCCACCCGCCCCGGGCTACCCGCACGACCGAGCCAGCGATCACTGGCGACATAACCGCTGATCAGTGGCTATACGGAAGGCCGGGGGCCGCGGTCCGCCCATCGCGCTCAGGAATCATGAATCTTCAGCCGCCCGGTGACCTCGGTGAAGATCGTGGCCCCGTCCTTCACCGCCTGCCCCTTGGCGGGCATCCGCACCCGGACGTGCCAGTAGGGATCGGACGGGCTCCTGCCGGGGATCAGGAGCTCGTGGAAGCGGTAGCGCACCGGGTCGTCGCCGGAGGAGGCGTACGGGGTGTAGTCCGTGATCATCTCGACGGCCGGGCGGCCCTGGTGCGTGACCTCCTTGTACGTGACTGAGGCGTCCTCCATCTGCGTGGTGTCGGCCCCGCCCTTCTCGTAGTACGTCTTGCGGGCCGCCGCTTCGGGGCCGGGGTCGTCGCTGTCCGTGCCGTCCTCGCCCTTCAGGGGCCGGTGCCAGAAGTCGATCCCGAAGACGCCGCTGGGGTCCGCATACCAGACCATCTCCCCACTGTCGTCCTGCACGCGCTTGTACTCCGCGGGCACCGCAACGTCCGCCGACAGCACCTCGTTCTCCGGCCGGACCTGCCATCCCCCGGGTGGCCCGTCGCCCGCGAACGGGTTGACCAGGACCAGGACCAGCGCCAGCACGAGCGCCAGCGCCCCGCCCGCGAGGCCGAACTGCGCGGACCGGTTGCGGTGCAGTACCGGCGGCACCCACCTGCCGCCGCCTTCCCTCGCGGCGAAGGGTTCCGTGGTCCGCGCCGGGGCGGCGGTCTCCTGGAGGATCCGGCGGACCTCGGCGGCGGACGGCCGTGCCGCCGGGTCCTTGCGGAGCAGCCGCATCACGAGCAGGCCGAAGGCACCCGTGGCCCGGGCGGGCATCTGCGGTTCGGCGGAGAGCACGGCCTGGAGGGTGGCCGGGGTGTTGGAGCGGCGGTACGGGGACATCCCCTCCACCGCCGCGTACAGCACGACCCCGAGCGACCAGAGGTCGGAGGCGGGGCCGGGGTGCTGGCCGAGGACCCGCTCCGGCGAGATGTACTCGGGCGAGCCGACGAACGCCCCCGTCTCCGTCAGCCGCTGCTCCCCCTCCACCTGGGCGATCCCGAAGTCGGTCAGGACGACCCGGTCGGCGGTGCCGAGCAGCACGTTGTCCGGCTTGACGTCCCGGTGCAGGACCCCCGCGTTGTGGGCGGCGGCCAGCGCGTCGAGGACGGCGAGGCCGATCCTGGCGGCCTCCCGGGTGTCCAGGATGCCTTCCTGGAGGCGGTCGCCGAGCGACTGGCCACGCACCAGCTCCATGACGATCCAGGGCCGCCCCTCCTCCACGACGACGTCATGGATGGTGACGACCGAGGGGTGGTCGATCCGGGCGGCGGACCGCGCCTCCACTCGCATCCGCTGGTGCGCCGTGGTGTGTTCGCGCTCGCCCAGGTGGTCCGGGACGCGGGGTTCCTTGACGGCCACCTCGCGGTCGACGACCTGGTCGTGCGCCCGCCACACCGTGCCCATGCCGCCGTGCCCGAGCCGGGACAGCAGCCGGTAGCGCCCGCCGACTATCCGGTTCGCGGCGCCGTCGGGGGCCGTCGGGGCGACGGTGGGGGCGGGGATGCGGGCGGGGGGTTGGGTGGCCGGGGGCCCGTCGGTTCCCGGCGGGCTCTGCGGCGGCTGGAGTTCGTAGCTGGTGGGCTCGTTCGCCCGTCCCCCGTCATGGCTCATGGGGCCCATCCTGGGTCACGCGGCCCGGCGGGCACCACCGGGGCCGGTCAGCGGATGCACAGCCGTGACGTACGGGGAGGCCCCCGCCGCCCCTCAGCTCCGCGCGCCCGGCGCCCGCCAGCTGCGCAGCATGATGTCGAACTTCTCGCGGCTGGTCTCCCAGCCTTCCTGCGGGGCGGTCAGATACAGCGCGTACTCGGGACCGCCCGGCCCGCCGTAGTACATCTGGTCGATCCCGTGCCGGGGTCCCGCGTGGTCCTGGGTCTCGTGCCAGGTGAACTCCCAGAGCGAGCCCGGCCGGTCGCGGAAGGTGTTCTTCTCCAGCCTGATCCGCTGGTAGCCCGGCAGCCGGTCCGCCAGCTGCTCCTCCATGTTCTGCATGTGCAGATACGGATGCTCGAAGTCCGGGTCCGGGTCGACGCTGATCCGGATGCGGTGGGCCCCGCCGTCCGGGGTGTAGTCGATCTGCCCTTCGTTCACCTGGCGCGTCCAGCCCTTCGGGACGACCAGGCTGAAGCCCGCCGGGTCGTCGACCCGGTGCCAGCCGTCGGGTATCTCCGACGTCCCTCGGGCGGGAGCGGTGGGATCCGGGGTCGTCTCCGGGGCGGAAGGCGCGGTGGGGGTGGTGGCCGTACGGCCCTCGGCCGATGCGTCCGGCCCGTATTTCATCGCGGCCAGTCCGGCCGCGCCCCCGAGGACCGCCGCCGCGACGACCACCACGAGCACCGTGCGCCACCGCCGGGAGCCGGCACGCCGGGTGACGGGGGCGGAGGTGTGGCCCGCGACGGGGAGGGGGGCGGTTGTGTCCGCGCCGGCCGCCCCGGGGAGCCGGGCCGTGGAGCGGTCCGGGCCCGCGTAGGCGAACCTGTCCTCCTCCGGCACCCGCTGGGTCGGCACATGCGCCTGCGCCGAGCGCGGCTCCCGGCCCTCCAAGGCGTCCAGCAGCATCTGCTCGGTCGCGGCGGCCGTGGGCCGGTCGGCCGGGTCCTTGCGGAGCAGCGCGGTGATGACGGGGCCGAGGGGACCGGCGTTGACGGGGGCGGGCGGTTCATCGGTGACGACGGCCTGCATGGTGGAGATCGGGGACGTACGGCGGAACGGCGAGCGGCCCTCCACCGCCGTGTACAGGGTCGCGCCCAGGGACCAGAGGTCCGAGGCGGGGCCCGGGTCGCCGCCGCGTACCCGTTCGGGCGCCAGATAGTCGATGGAGCCGACCAGCTCACCGGTTCTGGTGATGGTGGAGTCGCCCTCGATCGCGGCGATCCCGAAGTCGGTGAGGAGCACCTGCCCGTCGCGGGCCAGCAGGACGTTGCCGGGCTTGACGTCCCGGTGCAGCACCCCGGCGCTGTGGGCGGCACGCAGCGCGCTCAGGACGTGAAGCCCGATCCGGGCCGCCTCACGCGGGGCGATGTCACCCTTCTCCTTGGTCGCGTCGGCGAGCGAGGGCCCGTCCACGTACTGCATGACGATCCAGGGGCGCTTGTCGTACTCGATCACATCGTGGACGGTGACGACACCGGGGTGCGTGATGCGGGCCGCGGCGCGCGCCTCCTTCTGGGTGCGGGCGTGCAGCACGAGCCGGTCGGCCTCGGCGACGTACAGCCCGGCGGTCAGCTCCTTGACGGCGACCGTGCGGTGCAGCACCTCGTCATGGGCGCGCCAGACCTTACCCATGCCGCCGCGGCCCAGCACCTCGCCCAGCCGGTAACGCCCCGCCAGTACCAGTCCCGCAGCTGTGCCCTGTGATCGATCCACGTGTGTCCCCGCCCCCGTTCCTCAGCTTGTCAGATTACGGAGCGCGGGCGGCGGGACGGAACGGGGGATCGCCCACGAGACCGCACTGTGATGGTTGTCGGCACCGGACAACGGCCGTACCCACCGGACCACGGTGACGCGCGGTCAGGCGTTCACCCGGTAGGAGGCGATGGCCTGCTGGTAGATCTCGGTGACCTTGTCGCGTTCGTCCTCCGGCCCGATGACCTGGACGATGTGGTATCGGCCGTCGACGATCATGGCCAGATTGCGGACGTAGACCTCGCGGCCGCCGCTGCCCTGCCAGGTGAACTGCCCCTCGGCCATGGCCTGCCGGCCCACGTCGACCCGGCGCAGCCCGGAGGAGGTGGCCCAGCTGGAGTCCCGGAACGGCTGGAGTTCGAGCTGCTTGACGCGCTGGTAGTCCAGCGGGTCGCCGCCCGCCGCCTTCACGGTGTCCCGGCCGGGCACGACGAGGAGCGTGAACCCGTCGCTGCTGTACCGGATCTGACGGTCCGCGTTGGCGGGGCTGCGCTGCCAGTCCTTCGGTACGCCGACCTCGAAGCCCTCCGCGTCCTTGCGGAGCACATAGCCGGAGGCGAGCGCGACGGCGGAGCGGCTGGTCTGGGGCTGTTGGGAGCCAGGGTCGGTGCTCGCTCCCTCGGAGGGGGCGGGCGCGCCGGAGGCGGCGGGGGGCGGTGGTGCGGCGGAGTTCGTCGGCTGTCCCGTCGCGCCCGTCTCGCCACCCGGCTCCTGCTTCGGCATGAACATGAACGCGTACGTGATGGCCGCGGCCATCAGCAGCAGGACCAGGATCAGCAGCAACCGGCCGAGGTGGCGCGGTGAGCGCCCCTCGCGCGGCCGGGCGGGCTCGCGCAGCACCCTGGGGCCCTTGGGCTCGCGCGGGACGCGGGACGGGCGGGGCTCCCAGGCGTCGACGGGGCGGCCGGAGGGCTCGGGGGGCAGCAGCGACTCGTGGCGCGGCGGTGGCTGCCGCGGGTCGTGGCGTTCAGCGGCGCGCTGCCTCTCCAGCTGCTGCCGCTGCCGCTTGCCCTGCCGGTGGCGGCCGTGCGCCGCTCCCCCGCCGAACCGGCCCCGGCGCCTGCGGACCAGCTCGCCCCGGCGGCGTACGACGGGGAGCCGGGTGGCGTCGGGTGCGGGCAGCGGGACGACGTCGGCGCCCGCCTCGGGCTCGGGGGCGGACCGCACGAGCGAGCGCAGCCAGCCGCGCAGCTCCTCGAAGTCCGGCCGCTCCGTGGGGTCCTGGCGCAGCAGGGACTCGACGACGGGCCGCAGCGCGCCGCACTCCTCGGCGAAGGCGGGCGGCTCGGCGCAGACCATCTGGACGAGCTCGGCCGCGCTCTCCTCGGGGTAGGGGGCGTGGCCCTGGACCGCGCGGTAGAGCAGGGCGCCGAGCGCCCACAGGTCGGTGGAGGGGCCGATGGGCGGTGCGAGCTGCCAGTTGTCGTGGACGGGGCCGGCCTGTTCGGGCGCCCAGCGTTCGGTGACGGGGCCGACGACCGCGATCCGTGCCTGCCGGGCGCGCTCGGCGGCGAGCGGGGTCGCGGGGCCCCGGTAGACGGCGGTCTTACGGGTGCCCGCGACGGCCTCCTCCCAGGTGCTGGAGGGTGCCCGCTCGACGGGGAGACGGGCGGCGGGGGCGATGGCGGCCTGGCCGGGGCGGCGGGAGTCGGCACGCAGCGCGTCCGTGCCGGAGCCGCCCGCGGGGACGGGCCGCCCGGAGCCGGGGCCGTCGTCCCAGGTGCCGGCGAGGTGGACGCGGCGGGGCGGGCGGGGGCCCTCCTCGTCGTCCTCGTCGTCCTCGTCGTCGTAGGGGTCCTCGGGCGGGCTGCCCCAGGGGCCGGTCAGCAGGGGGCCCGGGCGGCCCGCGGAGGCGGGGGCGGGCTCGGTGGCGGCGGGGCCGGGGTCGGCGGCGGGGCTAGCCTCGAAGGTGTCGGGCTCGGGGCGCGGCGGGGGGAGGATGCCCGTCGCGTCCTCCTCCGCGCCGGGCGTCTCCTTGGAGAGGTCCGCCGGGGTGCTCCCGGCCGCCTGCTGACGGTCCTCGGTCACCCGGGCGGCGGCGCGCGCACCGGCCCGGTAGGCGGCGATCGCCCCGGCGCGGGCGGCCCGCAGCTGAGCGGCGCTCGCGGCTCCCGGCTCGGCGGGGGGCCTGGGGGCGGCGGTGTAGGGCACGGCGGGCGTCGCGGGACGCGGAACCAGCTCCTGGCCACCGGGCGTGCCGTACGCCTCCGGAGCCTCGGGGCCCCCGGGCGCCCGCCCCCCGTCCCGGCCCCGGTCCGGACGGTACGCGTCGTCCTGCGGCGGCTGCGCCCGCACATAAGGCGGTGCGAGCGGGAGTTCCGGGCTGTCATGGTTGCCGGCCGGCGGGAGGGAATAGGCACCGCGGCCCTCCGGCGCGCCCGGCAGCTCACCCGGCTCCACGGCGTCGACCGCCTCGACGACGGGTATCCCCAGCGTGTCGTCGGCTCCACCGATCCCGGGCGCCTCATGGACCCCGGGCACCTCATACGCCTGCTGCCCCCCGTACGCCTCCGACTGCCCGCCATACGTCTCCGACTGCCCGCCGTACGTCTCCGCGGCCGCCGCCGGCTCGTCGTCGGGCAAGGGCTCGGGGGCATAGCCGCAGAGCGCCTCCTCGGCGGCGCCCGCCGCGAGCCCGGTGAGCATCACGCGCCCGTCGTCGCAGACCAGGACCGTGCGGGCGGTGATGTTGCGGTGGGTCCAGCCGTGCGCGTGGAGCACCCGCAGGGCGGTGAGCACGTCGGAGCCGATCTCGGCGGCCCGGTAGGGGTTCAGGGGGCGTTCGGCGAGGAGGGCGGCGAGCGGGCGGGCCGCGACGAGCTCGCTGACTATCCAGAGCGAACCGGCCTCGGCGAACACGTCGAAGACCTGGTCGAGCCGGGGGTGGTCGGGCACCTGGGCGGCGGCCTGCGCGGCCTCGATCGCCCGCCGGACCGCGGGGTCCGTACTGCGGCGCACCGCCCGCCCGGTGGTGCGCCCGCCCGCCGACGACCGGCCGTCGGCGTCGAGCACCTCGGCGTCCACGATCTCCGGCAAGGGCACCTGGCGGACCAGGACTTCCTGACCGCTGTACGTGTCGAACGCCCGGGTCTCGACCAGTTCGTACCCGTCGGACGGGGGCAGCGGAAGGCGGTAGCGGTCGGCAAGCACCCGACCCGCGTAGTCGTCCACGACGCCTCCCCAGAGCGCGCTGTTCCCCCGGCCATCGAACCGTACGAACCAGTCAGTTGTGGTCATTCGGCGGGCAATTGACCCACTGTTCCGGCTGCGTACGGTCTCCGTCGTCTTACGATACGTGGCAATGCGGGCCGAGGGGCCGGGTCGCACCAACCCGGCCCACCCAATACGTCCCGCGCCGCGCCTCGCGCGGCCGTCCGACGGCTACTTCGTGGGGGTGAAGGTGGCGAACGCCGTCTCGCGCAGCGTGCGGCACGCGCCGCCGTCCCACTCGTCCACCTTGCAGCTGATCATGATCGAGTAGCCGCGCTCGGCGTCGACCTTGAAGCCGCGGTTGAGCACCCGGACCCGGACGCCGTTGTGGCTGCGCTCGAACGTCCAGTCCGCGACGGTCGGATAGCCGTTGTACTCGACCTTCTTTATGCTGACGTGCTTGTAGTTGTCGCTGAGGAGCTTGGTGCTGGTGACGGCCCCGCGCCAGGCGGCGGCCGCGTCGTCCTTGGGCGAGCTGTTGAAGTCGACCTGGACCCGGGGGAAGCCGCCGCGCTCGGCGTTGTAGATGCCGCCGGAGTTGGCGCCCGCTATGGCCGTGCGCTTGAAGTCCCCGGGCATCGCCATGGTGAAGTGGAAGCGGTCGTCGGTGACCTTCTCGTACCCCGCGGGCAGGCCGCCGCCGGCCGGGTCGCCGGTCTCCGGGTCGTCTCCGGCGGGGTCGTCCGTCTTCGGGTCCTCTCCCGCCGGGTCACCGGACGGGTCGTCGGGCACCTTGCCGTCCCCGGTGCCCTGCCCCTCCTTCTGACCGCCGTCGGAGCCCCCGCCCTTGCTGTCGCCCTCGCCGTCGGACCCGCCTGCCGCGGCTCCGGCGGACGCGGCGGTGTCGCCCTTGCCGTCACCGGCGTTGGCCTTGTCGTCACCGTCGCCCAGGGTGAGTGCGAGGACGGTGCCGAGGATCGCCAGCACGACGACGCCCGCGATGACCGCGAGGGTGCGGCGCGGCACGACATCGGTGATCGAGGCGCGGGTGGTGGCCGGTGAGGTCGGGGAGCGCTGCGGGGGTACGGCCGCGCCCGAAGCGGCCCCGGAACCGGCCGGCTTCACGGCGGACTGCGAGCCGGCGGCCAGGGCGGTGGTGGCGGCCGCGGGGACGGACGGCGAGGCCGTCGCACCCCGGCCACCGGGAGCGCCGGGAGCGCCCGGGGTGCCGGGGGGTGCGGCGGGCTTGGGCGGGGCGACCGGCGAGCCGGTCGCTACGGGGGCCTGGGCAGCGGAGGCCGGGGAAGCGGAGGCCGCCACCGCACCCGCGGCCACACCGGATACCGCCTTCGCGCCGCGGACGGAACGCAGCGCTCCGCGCAGCCGGTCCCGCGCGCCCTCACCGGACTCGCTCGACGCCCCGGTCTGCTTCGTCAGCTTGGGGGCCTTCGCCGCCTTCGCGGCCCGGCCCGCACCGGCTTCGGCTGCGGGGACCGTCGGCAGGGCCATGACCTGGGTGGAGTCGGCGGGCGGGACCTCAGGCGCGTCAGGAGCGTTGATCACCTTGTTGAGCAGCGCCCGTGCCCCTCGG
Organism: Streptomyces sp. NPDC006261; assembly: GCF_040613515.1. NCBI lineage: Bacteria > Bacillati > Actinomycetota > Actinomycetes > Kitasatosporales > Streptomycetaceae > Streptomyces > Streptomyces sp. NPDC006261. Next base: position 5,228 of record NZ_JBEXSI010000032.1, on the reverse strand, counting down.
TCGTCGAGTCGCTGGTCGGGGTCGCGGGCGAGGAGCCCGTAGATGACCTCGGTCAGCGGGCCCGCGTTCTTCGGCGGGTCGAGCGGCTCGGTCATCACGGCCGTCAGGGTGGCGATGGCCGAGCCCTTGTCGTACGGCGGGCAGCCCTCGACGCTCGCGTACAGCAGTCCGCCGAGCGACCACAGGTCGGCGGGCGGCCCGGGCTTGTGGCCGCGGGCCCGCTCCGGCGAGATGTACGAGGGCGCGCCGACGAGCATGCCGGTGGAGGTGACCGAGGGGTCGCCCTCCACCTGGGCGATGCCGAAGTCGGTGAGCACGACGCGGCCGTCCTCGGAGATCAGCACGTTGGACGGCTTCACGTCGCGGTGCAGGATGCCCTCGCGATGCGCCGAGCGCAGTACGTCGAGGATGGCGAGCCCGACCTCGGCGGCCCGCCGCGGCGTCAGCGTGCCGTCCTCGCGGATCGCTTCGGCAAGCGACTTGCCCTCGATCAGTTCCATCACGATCCACGGGCGGTCGTCCTCGTCGACCACGTCGTAGACGGTCACCGCGCCGTTGTTCCGGATCCGTGCGATCGCCTTCGCCTCACGCAGCGTGCGCGTGATCAGCCGGCGCTTCTCGTCCTCGTCGATGGCCCCCGGGAACCGCAGTTCCTTCACCGCCACCGTGCGGCCGAGCGTCTCGTCGGCAGCGCGCCAGACCGTACCCATGCCGCCCCGGCCGAGCACCTCCCCGAGCCGGTACCGCCCTGCGAGGAGACGACCGTTCTTGTCCCGTTGGGGCTCCCGTGCCTGCTCCGCCTCCGACATGCGTCCCCTCTGCGATCAACCCGCCCTGGCAGAGCGTTCATTGTCCCTCACCCCGGGACCGGTCCTGGTGCCGGGTCCGGGGTCCGCCGCGATACGGGCCGAAGAGGGAATCTCCCACAGCCTCCTACCAACCGGGCCTCCCCGTCCAGCGCCGACCGGACGGCACCCGCCAGGGGGCCGGGCCCCTCCCCCTCAACTGGCCCGGACGTGAAGGGCGGTGGCCGTCAGGGTGAACGACGCCGGGACGGGCTCCCGATCGGCCCGATGTCCGGTCAGATGGGCACGATGTCCGGCGCACCGAGCCGGGCCGCGTCCGCCGTGAGGTCGTCGGGCTGCCGCTGCGACTCGCGCTCGGCCTCCACCCGCTTCTCGTAGTGCTCCACCTCCCGGTCGATCCGTCCCTCGTCCCAGCCCAGCACCGGCGCCATCAGCTCGGCGCAGAGGCGGGCGCTGCGGGTGCCACGGTCGAAGGTCTCGATGGAGATCCGGGTACGCCGGGTCAGTACGTCGTCCAGGTGCCGGGCGCCCTCGTGGGAGGCCGCGTAGACGATCTCGGCTCGGAGGTAGTCGTCGGCGGCGGGCAGCGGTTCCCCCAGGGAGGCGTCGGCCAGGATCAGTTCCAAGATTTCTTCCGTCATTGAGCCGTACCGGTTGAGCAGATGCTCCACCCGGACGACGTGGAGTCCGGTCCGGGCCGCGATCCTGGCCCGCGCGTTCCACAGGGCCTTGTACCCCTCGGCGCCCAGCAGCGGGGTGTCCTCGGTGACGCAGGCGGCGACCCGCTGGTCGAGCCCGTGCACCGCCTCGTCCACCGCGTCCTTGGCCATGACCCGGTACGTCGTGTACTTGCCGCCCGCCACGACGACGAGCCCGGGGGCGGGGTGGGCGACGGTGTGCTCGCGCGACAGCTTGCTGGTGGCGTCCGACTCACCGGCCAGCAGCGGACGCAGCCCGGCGTAGACGCCTTGGACGTCATCCCTGGTCAGCGGTGTGTTGAGGACCGAGTTGACGTGTTCGAGCAGATAGTCGATATCGGCGCTGGAGGCGGCCGGGTGGGCCTTGTCCAGATCCCAGTCGGTGTCCGTGGTGCCGATGATCCAGTGCCTGCCCCAGGGGATCACGAAGAGGACGGACTTCTCGGTACGCAGGATGAGGCCGGTGGAGGAGTGGATGCGGTCCTTGGGGACGACCAGGTGGATCCCCTTGGAGGCCCGGACGTGGAACTGCCCGCGCTCCCCGATGAGCCCCTGGGTGTCGTCCGTCCACACGCCGGTCGCGTTGACGACCTGCTTGGCCCGGATCTCGTACTCCTCGCCGCCCTCGACGTCCCGCACCAGCGCGCCGACGACCCGCTCGCCCTCGCGGAGGAAGCCGATCACCCTCGCCCCGTTCGCCACCTGGGCCCCGTAGGAGGCGGCGGTGCGGACCAGCTCGGTGACGAAGCGGGCGTCGTCCATCTGGGCGTCGTAATACTGCAACGCGCCGACCAGGGCGTCCTTCTTCAGCGCGGGCGCGACGCGCAGGGCGTGCTTGCGGGAGAGGTGGCGGTGCACAGGGAGGCCCCTGCCGTGTCCTGAGGAGACCGACATCGCGTCGTACAGCGCGACGCCGGAGCCCGCGTAGAGCCGCTCCCAGCCCTTGTGCTGCAACGGGTAGAGGAAGGGCACCGGCTTCACCAGGTGCGGGGCGAGCCGCTCCAGGAGGAGCCCGCGCTCCTTCAGCGCCTCACGCACGAGGGCGAAGTCCAGCATCTCCAGATAGCGCAGCCCCCCGTGGATCAGCTTGCTCGACCTGCTCGATGTGCCGGACGCCCAGTCGCGCGCCTCGACCAGGCCGGTCGAGAGCCCTCTGGTGGCGGCGTCCAGCGCCGTGCCCGCGCCGACGACGCCCGCGCCCACGACCAGCACGTCCAGTTCGCGCTCGGCCATGGCGGCGAGCGCGGCGGTGCGCTCGGCGGGTCCCAGTGTCGCTGTCCTCACTGCTGCCTCCCGGTGGATCGGGGTGGTCGGACACGGGAATGCCACCCGGCCGAGGGGCCGGCCGCCCGTGTCCACTCCTCGATTCTGTCCGCGCTCCCCGACTTCAGCCACCGCCTGTGGACAACACCCGGACGACAGGCGTCGCGCAATGCGACATATAGGTCATATTTACGCCTAGTCTGACATTGCACTGTCCACAGCAGTTGCGAAATACGTTCTCCGGTCATAGGGAAGGCGGCCTTCGACATGCCCGCAGACCTCGCCGTCATCGGACTCGGCCACCTTGGCCTGCCCCTGGTGCAGGCCGCCGTGGCCGCCGGGATCGACACCGTCGGCTACGACACCGACCCACGCCCCTGCGCGGAGCTGCGCGCGGGCCGCACCCCCGTCGAGGGCTCCCTCACCGCGTCCGAGATCCGCCGCATGCTCTCCGGCGGCTTCCGCCCCACCACCAGCGCCGCCGAGCTGGGCCGGGTCCGTACCGCCGTGATCTGCTCCCCCACCCCCCTCGGCCCCGACCGCACCATCGACCTCACCGCCCTCGGCGACGCCGCCCGCGCCCTGGCCGGCCGGCTGCGCCCGCACACCACCGTGCTGCTGGAGTCCGCCGTCCCGCCCGGCACCACCGAGAACTTCCTGCGCCCCCTGCTCGAGGAGGGCTCCGGGCTCACCGCCGGACGCGACTTCCACCTCGCCTGCTCCCCCAGCCGGCTCGACCCCGGCAACCGCACCCACACCTACGCCTCCACCCCCAAGGTCATCGGCGGCCTCACCTCCGCCTGCACCGAGTCGGCCGCCGCCTTCTACGGACGGCTCACCGACAAGGTCGTACGGGCCCGGGGGCCACGCGAGGCCGAGATGACGAAGGTGCTGGAGACCAACTTCCGGCACGTCAACATCGCGCTGGTCAACGAGATGGCGGTGGCCTGCCACGACCTGGGCGTCGACCTGTGGGACGTCATCCGGTGCGCCGAGACCAAGCCCTTCGGCTTCCAGCCCTTCCGCCCCGGCCCCGGCGTCGGCGGCCACGGCGTCCCGGTGGACCCGGGCTGCCTCCCGTACAGCAGCCGCACGCCCGGCCACCCGCTGCGGATGGTCTCGCTGGCGCAGGAGATCAACGACCGGATGCCCAGTTACGTCATCCAGCGCTGCGCCACCCTGCTGAACGAGCACGGCAAGTCCGTCCGGGGCGCCCGCGTGCTGCTGCTCGGCGTCACCTACAAGCCGGACAGCGCCGACCAGGAGGCCGCGCCCGCCCGCGAGATCGCCACCCGGCTGATGGACATGGGCGCCCAGATCGGCTACCACGACCCGCACGTCCTGGACTGGCGGGTGCGCGAACTCCCCGTCCCGCGCGCCGATTCGCTGTACGAGGCGGCCGCCGCGGCCGACCTGACCGTACTGCTCCAGCAGCACCGCACCTACGACCTCCAGGGCCTCGCGGTGAAGGCGCAGCTCCTCCTGGACACCCGGGGCGCCACTCCGGCGGGGGCGGCACACCGGCTCTGACGGCGCGTACCGGCCACCGGGATGTGCGCGTATCGGCCAACGGATTGCTAGTGACCAATTCCGGTGCGTACTGCTACCGTGCGGCGTCACAGAGCGCACGCGTGTTCGCGTCAAGAACCGCACCTGCGCATTTCGCCCCAGGGGGAGACCCACCGTGAGCCAGCCCGTGCAGCCGCCGAACCAGCCCCAGCAGCCGTACGGCGGCCAGCCCGCCGACGGCAACCCGTACGCCGGCGGACCGGGCGCTCCCGCCCCCGCCGTCCCCACGGGCAACCCGTACGGCGAGCAGCCCCCGGCCCCGACGGGCAACCCCTACGGCGACCAGCCCCCCGCGCCCACCGGCAACCCCTTCGGGAACCCTCAGGGCCAGCCCGCCCCGTTCGGCGGCGCGCCCTTCGCCCCGGCTCCCCCGGCCCGTAACAACCTCGCCCTCGGCGTGCTGGTCGCCCTCGGCGCGGCGATCGTCGCGTCCGTCCTGTACGGCGTGATCCTGGGTTCGATCGAGCGCGAGATCGGTTACGCGGCGGTCGGCGTCGGCTTCCTCGTCGGCTTCGCGGCGGGCAAGCTCGGCGGCGCCAACCCGGTGACCATCGCCGCGTCCGCCGTCTTCTCGGTCGGCGCCGTCTACTTCGGCCAGCTCATCGGCTACGCGATGGTGATGGCGGACGTCGCCCAGGTCTCGTTCTCCGAGGTGTTCTTCGACCACTTCGACGCGGTGACCCGGGCCTGGAAGGAAGAGGCCGACTTCATGCGGTACCTCTTCCTGGCCCTCGGTGCCATCGCCGCTGTCGGTGGCGCCAAGAAGGCGCGCTGACACTCCGCGGGAGCAAGCGGGAGGGCTGCATGTCCGCAGAGTCAGGCCGGCGGCGAACCGGGCACGGCGGCGCGGGAGCGGTCGCGGGGCGTCGGACACCGGGGGGACCACACCGAC